>CAMHJT010000054.1 GCA_946185495.1 uncultured Clostridiaceae bacterium
GATTGATGGATTTATCCAAATTCTGTGTGTCTAAAATCTCCAATGCCTCTGCATATTTCTTCTCTTCCGCCAGTTCCTTTATGCGATTGATACTTGATATGCTTAATCCCGTACCCACGAACTTCACCTCATAATGTCACTCTCTTAAGTTTACCATATTGCAAAATCTTTGACAACAAAAATCCGCCAATAATTCCACTAATTAAACCTCCAATGTGCGCTGCGTTATCAACGCCCGCTGTTGTCAGTCCATAATAAATCGTGATCACCGTCATCGCAACCAGCCTTGACGCCGTCAGCGTCTCGCTCTCAGAGCGAAAGAAGAGCAAAACCACAAACAGCGCGCCAATCACCCCGAAAACCGCACCGGACGCCCCGGCGCTCACCACATCTCCCGCATACATATAATAGCAAACAGATGCGATATTGCCGCATACGCCTGACACCAGATACAAAACCGCATAGGCGGGACTGCCGATTCTTCGTTCCAGCTCGCAGCCGACATATGTGAGCAGCACCATATTATTAAACAAATGCCTCCACCCGAAATGCAGAAACATTGAAGTCACCACCTGATACCAGGCTCCCTCCAGAAAAGTCTGTACGCTCAGCGCTCCCATTCTGAGCATGATATCCGTATCATAGACTGACGCATATCCCCCATTCAGGACAATGACAGTGATAAAATAAACCAGATTGCAGGCTACAATAGCCATATTCACAGGCGTAAATGCGTAACGAACTAAAGTCTGCTGTCTCTGCTGTGAAATAAGCCCGTCCTCCAGTACATGATACAGCCCGTCAAAATCACAGGGCTGGTTTTCATACCGGTATACCCTTCCATTCTCCCCGGAGATCAGCCATAGTCCCGATACCCGGGAAACCAGACGTTGAACCAGTTCATCTTCGCCCTCCGCATCCCGGATCAGAAGCAGATGAAGCGTCCGGACCGGCTTATGGTACTTCAGTGAAAGCTGAAACTCAAGCCTTGCACGAAGCCTGTCATAGGCTGCTGCCTGCAGATCACGTTCCGGCATACTGACGGTAACCGCATATACCTCTTCCTCAGCCTCCCGGACATATACCCCTGACTCCACAGGCTGATATCCTTTTTGCTGAAGCAGTTCTTCCAGCTGTCCCAAAAAGACACCTCCACTCCCTTCTACACGGCCGGCTGCCTTCCTGCCATCAGGCACTTCAGCTTTTTTCAGATTCCAGCAGCCTCCATAGCTGTTCCGGCCGATGGATCAGCCGTTTTGCCCCATGCTCCAGGAGAAACTGTTCGCCCTTGAATCCCCAGGTAACTCCCACAAAAGGAACCTCCGCATTCTTTGCCGTCATGATATCCACATCGGAATCTCCGATATACAACGCCTGCTCCCTCTTCGCGCCGAACCGCGCAAGCACTTCAAGGACAGCATCCGCAGCCGGTTTCTTCGCTACCCGTTCGGATTCCCCGACCGCAATCGGAAACAGATTTTCAAAATAAATCCTGTTCAGTTCCTTTACTGCCCGGTCAAACTTATTGGACACGATCGCAATATGGTATCCTCTCCCGGTCAGTCCCCTGACAAGCTCCATGATCCCATCATAAGGTCTTGTCTTATCATACATATGCTCCTGATAATGCGCTTTGAAAATGGATAAACATTCCCGCTCCTGTTCCTCTGTCAAAGCTCCCGCAACCGCCCTGTGGATCAAAAGCTCCACGCCATTGCCCACGAACTGCCGGACTTCCTCATTGCTTCTCTCCGGAAGACTGCAGATTCTCAGCGCGTGATTTGTGCTATCCGCCAGATCCTCCAGCGTATTCAGAAGCGTTCCATCCAGATCAAAAATCAACGTATCCGTCATCAGTCATATCCCCATATACCGCTCCGCGCGCTGTATCTTACAGCGCGCGAACGGTCTGTTGTCTATCTCAGACAGCCATCCTCATCAGGCCTGGCTGTCCTCAAATACCATGATGATACGCTCGATCACGCTCTCTCTCACGTCGCCTCTGGTCTTCTCAAACTGCAATCCGGACTCCAGCTCCTGAAGAAGCGGCATACGATACTTGGTATCCAGGCTTCCATCTCTGATATAGGTCATCACCAGATCCTTCATCGCCGTCACATTCGGAAGCTCCTTCATCTTCTCGCACATGCCTTCATAGTCAAAGCCGATATCCACCCTGAGGTCACTCTCCTTACGGCCGCACACCGGACACGGAGCATCGTTCGGATCCGTATCGTTCACCTGGCCGCAAGGACAGGTCCATGTTGTGCCGTGGGACTTATAGCGCTCTACAAGATCCTCGCCAAACTTCTTACGGAATCTGGTCAGCATTGACTGCGACAGGCTGATATCCACAGATTCCGTGGAAGGCGCGTAGATGCCCTTGTCTGTCACATATTTTCTCACAAAAATCTTGACATCCTTGATCATCGGGATATCCTTCATCGGAAGCTTGCACTCCACAAACTCTGCCTGAAGACGTGTCTCAATCTCCTTGCCAAAGATAAAGTCTACGCCCTGCAGCATCAGCTTCTCATCATAATAATTCGTAAACGTGATATCACAGCGGATCGTCTTAACCAGCTCTCTTCCATAATTGTAAAATACGGGAGAGATATTCACCACATTGTCCTTGCCGATCATCAGAATCTCAATCGGCCTGGGCATCTGCAGATTGTAATAATTGCTTACGAATGCCGTTGCGGAAATGTTCCTGTGAATCATCTCCTTCTGCTGGATCTGTACTGCGGTACCCGTCGCTACCGTACCAATCGTATTGCTGGCCAGCGCCATATAGTTCTCCCGCAATCCGATCACGGCGTTGGCTTCCTTGCGCTCTGCCGCCTTCACCAGTCTCTCAACAGCGCTGTCACTTGAGCTCTCCAGCATCTCCGTGAACTTCGCGCTCTCCGTCGTGGACCACTCAGTAAAGTTTGTGGACATATCCTTGAAAAAGTTAGAGCTCAATGTGCTCTGCCCGCTCACGATTCCCAGATACCTCACAATTTCATAACCTTCAAATCCACTACCGGTTGTCAGTTTTACCTTTTCCATACGCTTATCCTCCAAGTCTAAAAATCTACTTTTTATTATAACACACTTCCTTGCATACACAAGTGTTTTTATTCAATTTGTATTATTTTCACATAAAATTTGTGTAATTTTTAATCAATCTGCAGACCGTTTTATGCAGAAAGCCTATTCTCTTTGTAATTTTTGCACACATTTCCCACTCGCAGGACCAGAAACTGAAGGACCGGGATCGCGTCAAAGCTTGTATTTTGCATCAAGATAGGATAAGATAGGATAAGATATGACTTGATCGATCACGCATCACAAAAAGGAGGCCACATCATGATCATTGATTTTCACACCCATATTTTTCCTGAAAGAATAGCGGAGCAGGCGATCAGCTCTCTGGAAGAGCATGCCGGCATCAAGGCCGCCACAGATGGTACGCTGGAAGGCCTTCGCGATTCCATGCGGCAGTACGGAATCGATTTCAGTGTCGTCCTGCCGGTCATTACCAGGACAGAACAGTTTGAATCCGTCAACCAATACGCCGCAAAGATCAACCATACACACAACATCATCTCCTTCGGCGGCATTCACCCCGATCACGATCACGTTACAGAACGTCTGGAATATATCAAGCACCTGGGGCTTTGCGGCGTGAAGCTGCACCCGGATTACCAGGGCGCCTATATCGACGATATCCGGTATCTCCGGATCCTCAGGGAATGTGTCAGGCTCAAGCTGGTCAGCGTGATCCATGCCGGACTGGACATCGGATTTCCCGCGCCGATCCACTGCCCTCCAGACAGGGCACTGCTCATGCTCCGCGAGGTGCTGAAAGACGTTACCGGAGATTCCGGCATCGTTCTCGCCCATGTAGGCGGCCACCTGCAATGGCGTCTTGTGGAGGAGCTATTAGTCGGACAGAATGTCTACTTCGATCTCGCCTTCTGCATGAACCGGATCGAACCGGAACAGCTGATGCGGATCATTCGGAAACACGGTTCTGAGAGAATCCTGTTCGCAACGGATTCCCCGTGGAGCAACCAGGGGGAAATGGTTTCCTACCTGTACTCACTTCCTCTGACCGACGCCGAGCTCGACAATATCTTCTACAAAAACGCCCGGCGCCTGCTCGGAATGTAGCGCAGGCTGTCCTGCTTTTGCGCGCTGTGAAAGGCGCACCAGGCTTTACTTTCTGCACGCCTGCATATAAAGAAACGGCTGCGCGCGGATTCCATATCCCCGCGCAGCCGTTTCCTGTCTCATTCTTCCGGCCGCTTTCCCGCCTCTATGTCCATTTTTTCCCAGAAGCTGCCTGCTGTTTACCCGCTAAGGACTTCAGGCGCTTTACTCCCCATGCGTCATGCCTTCATGGGAACCGGCTTCAGATTCTCATACCTGTAAAAGTAATACTCCAGATTGAAATAGGTCTGTTCATCACTGTCGCCCGTCAGCACCCAGCCCTCCTCCTTTTCCAGATTCGGAAAATATTTATCCGCCTCATAGCTGTAATCGATCCATGTCACATGTGCCGTCTCGCAATACGGATACAGCATGCGGTATACGCTCTCTCCTCCGATCACAAAAATATCCTCACTCCGGTATCCTGACAAAACCTCAAACAGCTCCTCCTCCGAATGCGCCGCAACAGCTCCCTGCAGCGTATACTTCGCATCTCTGGAGAGAACGATATTCGTCCTGCCTGCCAGCGGAACGCCTCCCGGAAAGCCGGACAGCGTCTTCCTGCCGTATACCACAACCCTTCCCATGGTCATCTCTCTGAAAAATCTCTGATCCTCCGGAATCCGGACCAGCAGCCTGCTGCCCTTCCCGATCGCCCAGTTCCGGTCCACTGCCACAATCAACTGCATCTTTCACGCAACCTCATCCACAAAATTTCCCTTCGCCGCCTCCTGTTCAAAGGACTTCTGGTTCTGGCTGAAGGGATCCGAACCATAGGTCTTCATCACTGTCCGGGTCGTCCCGCCCTCGATATAGGCTCTGCCGCACTCCGGACAGATTGCGGTCTTCAGCGAAACCGTCGCGGATACCAGCTCCTTCCCCGGTTCATTGCCCTCCGCGATCGCATTGGTGACATGCTCCTTCTCATGGGCCATCACCTTCGCGTATGATTCTCCAGGAGAGATCTTGCCAGGCGTCTTAAAGGATACCATCTCATCCGATCCGTCCTGATACCGGCGGTTCTTGCAGGTCTGGCATTCCACCGGAGAAACCTTCCTCGAGCTTTCCACCGTATTGTCTGTATTGACCGGCGTCACCTGTCCCACGCCCGTCACAGGAATTATATACCTGTTGCTCATTCCCGCTGCGTCTATCATATTCCATCACTTCCTTCGCAATTGCTGCAATCCGCCACATTCGTTTCCTGTCCATATTCTATCAAATCCTCGCAAAAACCACAAGCCCTTTATCACATATCCGACATTAATATTTTCTTGCAAATCCTTTGACTGGTCTGTTACATACCGGACGACTCCCAGCAGATAGTTCATTTACACTGAGCGCCTGTGTATCAACTAAAAGATGAACTGTTACTTGCAAATTACACACTCCTATGTTAGATTGATGGTAAGTTTCATACGGAATTGTTACTCAGAAAATTGTGAAACTCAAAATGTAGATTGAGGCTTTGTGCCTGATATATGTTTTTTCGCCGGCATTAGGAACGTCAGCCAAGAAAAAATATATATCTGGCACAAAGCCGATTGAAAGAGTATATCGTTTCGCAAATACCTGTCGTTTTTTATGAAAAAGGAGGGATTACCCATGAATTTTGCAGCCATCTACCACCGCACTGCCAACCAGTACTGCTACCCCAGAGATAACGATCATTTGGTGATCAACCTGCGCACAGGCTATGACGTAGACAGGGTATTCATCCATCAGGGAGATCCGTTCCTCGCCGGAATCCTCGGCTCCATGGATCACTGGACCGGCACCCGCGAAGAACTCAGCGAGCGGAAGGAACTGAAGCACCACCAGTTCTGGAGCATCACCGTCAAGCCGCGGTACAAACGGAGCAAATACTATTTTGAGCTTTGGTCAGGCGATGAACAGTGGTTTTACTTTGAAGACGGGTTTTACACAGAAGAGGAGATGAACCGCCCGGGAAAATTCCTCGCGTATTTCATCTTCCCCTGGATGAATCCTGTCGATATCCTGCACACGCCGGAATGGGTGAACCGGACAGCATGGTACCAGATTTTCCCGGACAGCTTCTGCAACGGGGATCCCTCCATCAATCCGGAGCATGTCCGTCCGTGGAAATGCGAGCCGATCACCGGCCGCGCGCCCGTCTATGGCGGAGACCTAAAAGGAATCATCAGCCGCCTGCCCCATCTGCAGAGGCTCGGCATCACAGGCCTTTACATGACTCCGGTATTCGCGTCCCGCTCCAACCATAAATACGATACCACAGATTACCGGAAGGTCGATCCCTGCTTCGGAACCAATGAGCTGCTGCGCGAGCTGGTTGACCAGGCACACGAACGCGGCATCCGCGTCATGCTGGACTGCGTCTTTAACCACACGGGCGTCGATATGCAGATGTGGCAGGACATCTTAAAAAATGGAAAGGAATCCCTCTATGCGGATTGGTACATGATCAATGAATGGCCGTTGCAGTCTGAAGGCAATACGCGCGACGGGCGCTACTACTCCTTTGCCTTTGCGGAAATGATGCCAAAATTAAACACAAACAACCCGGAGGTGCGGGCTTTTCTTCTGGACACAGTGAAATTCTGGATTGAAACATTTGACGCGGACGGGCTCCGGTTGGATGTCGGCAACGAGATCTCCCACCTCTTCATCCGTGAGCTCAGAGCCATGGTCAAGGCCATCAAGCCGGACTTTTACCTGCTGGGAGAAATCTGGCACGACGCGGCGGAATGGATGCAGGGAGACGAGTATGACAGCGTCATGAATTACCCGTTTTCCACTGTCATTTCCAATTTCTGGGTGTATCCGGAATGGAATAGAAAGGACTTTGAATACAGCATCAACCAGGCCTATACCACCTATATGGAGCAGGCCAATGACGTGATCTTCAACCTGCTGGATTCCCATGACACCAACCGTCTGATTGACAAGACGGGGGGAGACCGCGACATCTTTTACCAGCAGCTCACCCTGCTCTACACCCTTCCGGGCAGCCCATGCATCTATTACGGAACAGAGATCATCCTGGAGGGCAGCTACGACCCCGACTGCCGGCGCTGCATGCCCTGGGATGAGATTGACAGGGGAGATTATGATGACAGAATAAACGAACTTGCCGCGCTGATCTCCCTGCGGAAGGAGCACCCCGCAGCGCGCAGCAGCCGGTACCATTTTACATATGAGATTCCCGGCGACAGAATTATTGAATACGTCAAGGAAAGCGACAACGAACAGTTAAAGGTGGTCTTAAACTGCTCGGACAGGTCGGTTCCCGTTCCGGCATGCGCAAGCTCCTCCGTGCTCTACTCCAGGGGATTTGCGGACAGCATGCTGGCAGCAGGAGGGATTCTGGTGGAATCTCTGTATGAAGAGACATTTTATTACCATCCTTCCACATAATGTATCATGCAAAACGAGCATGTTGAATCATCTCTCCCTGCCAGGCAGTTACAACCATTTCTTACTATTTGACAGCCAGGGCGCGGATCGCATTGAGCACCGCCAGGATCATGACGCCGACATCCGCGAAGATCGCGATCCACATATTGGCAAATCCAAGCGCTCCCGCCAGAAGGCACAGCAGCTTGATCCCGATCGCGAACCAGATATTCTCATAGACGATCCGCATACACTTGCGGGAAATCCTGACCGCTTTGACTATCTTCAGGGGATCGTCATCCATCAGCACCACATCCGCCGCCTCTATGGCGGCGTCGCTTCCCAACGCCCCCATGGCGATGCCGATATCCGCCCTCGCCAACACGGGGGCATCATTAATGCCGTCTCCCACAAATACCAGCTTTCCTTTGCAGTCCTTCAAAAGCGCTTCGACCTTTTCCACCTTGTCTGCCGGCAGCAGCTCACTGTGCACCTGTGTGATACCAAGCTCTCCGGCTACCTGGTCTGCCACCTGGCGGATATCGCCGGTGAGCATGACCACCCGGGAGATTCCCTCCCTTTTCAGCGCTGCCACCGTCTCAGCCGCATTCTGCTTAAGCCGGTCCGTGATCAGGATATGTCCCGCATAGCTGCCGTCCACCGCAGTGTGCACCACTGTTCCCACCTTACCGCACTCGCGGTATGGAATGCCAAGGCGGTCCATCAGGCCAGCATTGCCGACTGCCACCGAAACGCCCTCTACCCTCGCGCTGACACCATGTCCTCCAAGCTCCTCTACATCCGTCACTTTCCTGCTGTCCACCGGCTTCCCGTACGCCCTCTGGATGCTCAGGCTGATCGGGTGGGAGGAATAGCTCTCCGCAGACGCCGCGTACCGCAGCAGCGTCTCCTCCTCCATCGTATTGTGGTGAATCCCGTCCACCTCAAACACGCCCTGTGTCAGCGTACCTGTCTTGTCAAATACCACACAGCCCGTCTTTGAGAGTGCCTCCAAATAATTGGAGCCCTTGATCAGGATGCCCTCCCTGCTTGCGCCCCCGATCCCTGCGAAGAAGCTCAGGGGAATGCTGATCACAAGCGCGCAGGGACAGCTGATTACAAGAAAGGTCAACGCCCTGTACACCCAGATCTTCCAATCCGGCGCTGCCCCCAGAAAAAGCATGCGGACCAGTGGCGGGCACGTTGCAAGCAGCAGGGCGCTAATACACACTGCAGGCGTATAATATCTTGCGAACTTAGAAATGAAATTTTCAGATTCCGACTTTCTGGAGCTTGAATTCTCCACAAGCTCCAAAATCCTGGAAACGGTGGACTCCCCGAATTCCCTTGTCGTTTCAATCCGCAGCACGCCCGTCATATCGATGCAGCCGCTGATCACCTCATCTCCCGCCCCGGCTTCCCGCGGCAGGCTCTCTCCGGTCAATGCGCTGGTATTCAACGAAGCGTTTCCCTCCAGGATCCTGCCGTCAATCGGCACCTTTTCTCCGGGACGTACCACGATGACAGAACCCACCGGCACCTCATCCGGATCCACGCGTGTTATCCCTTCCTCCGTCTCCAGATTGGCATAATCCGGACGGATATCCATCAGGTCGCTGATATTGCGCCGGCTCTTTCCCACCGCATAGCTCTCAAAGAGCTCACCGATCTGGTAAAACAGCATGACCGCCACACCCTCGGTATATTCTCCGAGGACGATAGCGCCCAGGGTAGCCACAGCCATCAGGAAATTCTCATCAAAGACCTGCCCTCTTCCGATTCCCTTCACCGCTTTTTTCAGGATATCATATCCGATCACCAGATATGGGATCAGGTAGATTATAAGCCGCGGCGTTCCCTCCACCGGAAGAAATGAAAAACCGGCCAGCATCGCCGCCGCGATCAGAATCCGTATCAATGATTTTTTCTGTTTCCTGCTCATATCACCATCTCCTTACCAGCATAACGACGCCCCTGCGCGACGTCCCCCATCATCCTTTGAACAATTCTAGATCCCGAAAATCTCACATTCATCCTCAACTTTTTTACAGTTCTTCAGCACCTGCTGCATCACAGCCTTCACGTCCGCGCCATCCTCAAACTCCACCGACATTTTGAGAGTCATAAAATTCACCGTACAGTCCTTTACCCCTTCCGTCTTCTTCGCGGCCACTTCCATCTTGTTCGCGCAGTTCGCGCAGTCCACCTCAATCTTGTACGTCTTCTTCATACCCACATCCTCCTTTTCATTCCATGAATAAGTGTTTGTAAAACGATGTACTTTATCGATCGGCTCCTGGCAGGATCTATATTTTTTCTTGGCTAACGTTCCTAATGCCGGCGAAAAAACATAGATCCTGCCAGGAGCCTCAGTCTACATTATGAGTTCCGCAATCGCCCGATTACATGAATACTTATTCATATGTTCAATTCTATTATAACACGCTTTTTCCCCATGTCAAGTATATATTCTCCCGGAAACCGTTTGTACAACCAAAAAAACATAACACAACTATAAAAAGCCCATAGCACAGACTTCCCTGTTCTGTGCCACAGGCTCAAACCTTTCTCATCACAACGCATTTTCCTTCGGAACTTACCCGCATATCACACTATTCACCCTTTAACCCATACACAGGCTTCCAGAGGATTGTTCATTTACAACAAAGGCCTATTTGCGAACGCCGGTCTCCCTAAACTTTCCTCGCGGTCTGTTCTTTTTTCTTCGTCGTCTCCCTCTGTCTCTGTTTTCCGCCTGCATTCTTTTCAGCCGCCTTCGTCTTTTCGGGCTTCTTCGCACTGATCACCTCTCCGACTGCCTTCATCTGTGCCAGAATCTCTTTCTCAGACTTTCCGGCGTCCATCTTAGCGGCCACGCCTGCTATCTTCTGCTCCAGCTCAGCCAGTCCCTGTTCTGTCCGGAGCGCCTTTGTCACCTTGTAGGGCGGCTTGACCGCCGTACTCTGAAGAAGCGCTCCCGTCGCGGAAATATCGTCTATCGTAAACGGGCTCTTTTTCAGGCCGATCTCCATCGTGACAGCAACCTGCCTCGCCAGAAAATCCTGCATATCTTTGCTTTGTCCCAGCATCTCATTTCTGGCGCTCAGCCTGGAGGCTTCCAGAAATTCCATGCGGACGATCGCCTTGATGCACTCGGCCTTCTCTTCTCTGGAAAGCGGTTTTTTCTCAGCTTCCGCATTCTCCAGCTTCCGATAGGCGTCATCCTTCTGGTCACGGAAGGACTTCAATCGGAGGGTATCCCTGATGTTTTCATATTCCTCCGCCCCGATCTTATTCTTCACCTTTCCCGCAAGCTCCGGATCCTTTTCGATATAGTCTGAAAGCCTGTTAAGCATCTCGGAATTGGCGGAAAAATAGGTAGCCTGAGGTCCGGAGATATGCTCATAATCATTACACGCGTCATTGATCTCCTTCATACCCGTCGCAAGAACCTCCGCAAGCTTCTCCTTATCCCCGGTCTGCTTGTATTCCTTCAGGACCTCGTAAGCCTTCTCCCTGGCAGGCAGCAGCGTGTAATCATTGAAATCCCGCCCGACATTCTCCCTGGGCGACGATCGAAAATAATCCATGACAAACATCGGCCTCCGGTTTTTCAGGATGTCATCATGTGAGATTGGCTCCCCGGTCAGGATATTCTTTGCCGCATAGTTTTCAGACAGCTTCTTCGGTATCACATCATTGTTGTGAATCGCCGCGTAAGCCACCAGCGCAAATTCCTCATGGCTGATTCCCTGCAGTTCAAAATGCCTGCACTGTCTCTGGAAGTTTTCCTTCGTAAACGGGTGATTCGATTTCCCGCAGTGTTCCGGTATAAAGGCAGGTTCCTTACCGAAATAATTCATGACATTTGCCATGCCCCTGTCATAGCTTCTGCCCTTTTTATACACATAATCCAGGTCACCGGCATGAACCGTCTCAAATCCAAGGGCTTTCATCTCCTTTCCCTTGTCGATCTCCTTGCCGTGTTCCTGAATCGAGTTTGCAAATCTCACGGCATCCTTTTCAAGCTCTCCAGCCGCCGCATACCGCTCCTGTCCCATCTTCGACTTCGGCTCAAAGGTATCGTCCTCAATATCCTTGCCGGCCTCCACCTTCTTGGCGTTCTGATAGCCCCTCGCATTGGCTGCCAGATCCCGCATCAGGTCTGAGACCTCCGTACTTCCATACAGGTCATGGTTCCGGTCCTTCAGGATGTTAATCATCTTGTCTATGTTTTCCTTGAGCGCCTTCATCTCCAGTGAATCCTTATGCATTCCCACCCTGTGGCCTGTGGACAGGCGCTTCTTATATTTCATAAGGGAAGCCATCATCCTCCGGCGTTGGCGCTCCTCGTGGCTGAGCGGAACCGGATGCAGGTCATGCTCCAGCGCTCTGTCAAGGGACGTAATCTGCGTAACGACGCCTTTATTCGTCTTGTTCAGCTCATTAAATTTCTTGACATAAGGCTTCATGTTTTCGATCAGCTTTCTCCTCTGTGACTGGGAGACAACCTGTGTATTGGTCAGTCTGGCATAATCCCGTTTAAATTCCTTTTTTTCCTTTTCCCATGGATCCCGCTTAAGCTTCTCCTTTTCCTCCGCCAAATATTTCTGACCGTTTTTAATCGCTTCCCCTGTCTTTTTCAGAAATGTTTCCGTCTTCTTCAATGCGTCCCCGCACTGAAGAGCCTTCTCCCCGTCACCGGAAATTTCAGCCTCCTCTTGCTCCTTCCTCCGAGTCTCAGCCTCTTTCTTTAGCTCCTCATACCTCTTTTCCAGCTCTGCAATCTGCCGCTCCCTCTCCTTGACTGTATTCTCGACAGAGAGAACCATCTGCTGCACCTTCTCCATATCCTCAAGAAAAGGCAGATCCTCTGCCGACCAGCCTTTTTCCAGGTAGGAGATGCTTCGCTCGATCCACGGAAGCGTTCCCGCAGCTCCCCTCTGCCCCACCCAGTCCATTCTGAACTGTACATCGTTTTTATCAAAGGGTGAGATTTTTTTCATCTCACCCTCATCATAGGATGCGATCTTATTCCAGAGCTTCTGCTCCCGTTCCAGGTGCCGCTTGTATTTCTGTGTAAAGAGGATCTCATCCGCCTCTGTCACACTGCCCTCTTTTCTCTTCCGCACATAAGGGTTTAAGGTATTCATGAGAAAATCCAATCTCTCCTCAAACTGTTCCACAAATTCCGGGTGTTTCTCCAGAAATTTCTCATAACGAGGAAAGTCTGTTTCGTATTCCATCTTCCCATCCTTATCCTTCCCCTTGACAAACAAAGGAACCGGAAAATCATTAAAATGATTGGTAAGACCGTGGTGTCTATTCTCTCTTAAAACATCCATATATCCCGGGCCGCATATAAATTCCGTCTGCTTCCTGATCACCTCCAGCACGCGCCTGGTCATACTTCTTTCCGGATACAGAGAAATTCGACTATTTTGTCAAGTATATCACAGAAAGCGCAACAAAAACGCAACAAGGATACCTGCTTAAACACATCAGTCTATTACCCGCTCACACTTCCACATCCGCCGCATAGTCCACGCCATTCATGTGAAATCCAAACATGTGGTAAAAATCCTCCCAATAGCCCTCGATATCCGAAAGCTCCTTCAAATTGCCGGTGTCGATCCTGTCCCAGATCTCCATCACCTCCGACTGCACATCCTCCCGCATCTCCCAGTCATCCATATGGATCATGCCGTCCTCCATACAGGAAAGCCCTGCTTTTCCATATACCTTATCCTTGTAAAGCCTGTCCATCTGCTCAATGCAGCCCTCATGAAGCCCTTTTTCCTTCATAACCTTATATAACACGGCAAAATACAGCGGCACAACAGGAATTGCAGAGCTTGCCTGCGTCACAAGCGCCTTGTTGACGGACACCACCGCCCGGATTCCTCGCTCCGCATATTTTGCTGTCATGGCGTCTGCGCTCTCCTTTAGGTGCTGCTTCGCCCTTCCAATCGTTCCCTCATGGTAAACGGGATAGGTGAGTTTCGGGCCGATATAGGAATACGCCATGGTCACTGCGTGTTCCGCAATGGCATCCGCCTCAACCAGCGCGTCGATCCAATCCATCCAGTCCTCGCCGCCCATCACCTTAACGGTTCCTTCAATCTCCTCCTCTGTGGCTGAACCGATTGTAGCCTCTCCCACGGTATTGTCACGCAGGTTCCAGTTCTTCTGCGTAAACGGCTCCCCAACCGTCTTTAGGCTGGAACTGTAGGTCACGCCTGAAGACGTCGTTCGCCTCGGCGCCGCAAGGGAATAGATCACCAGATCTACCTGTCCGAGATCCTCGCGGATCGTCCGGATCACCTGCTCCTTCATCTCCACGGAAAACGCGTCCCCGTTAAAGGACTTCGCGTACAGCCCCTCCCGTCCGGCCGCCTCCTCAAACGCCTTTGTATTATATAATCCCGGCGTAGCTGTGCGCTTGCCTGACGCCTCCTTTTCAAACATCACGCCGATCGTGGCCGCCCCCATGCCGAAAGCCGCCGTAATCCTGGAAGCAAGTCCGTAACCGGTAGACGCCCCGATCACCAGTACCTTCTTGGCGCCCTCAAACCGCCCCTGTTCCTTCACATATGCGATCTGCTTCTCCACATTTTTGGCGCAGCCTGCCGGATGCGCGGTCGTACAGATAAACCCTTTCACCTTTGGTTCTACAATCATGGTTTTATTCTCCTTTCAGTGCTGCCTGGCGTTCCGCCCTGCTGAAAACTATAGTCTCAATAACGATTCCTGCCTGCCGGATGATATAACAGCGGCCTGGCGTTCCGCCCTGCTGAAACTACAGCCGCAATAATCCTGCCTGTATAAGTGATACTCCGCGGACAGTTCAATGGACCGCTTGTACCCGCCCCGTTTTTTGAAATCCGCATAGAGATACGGTATGCCATGTTCTCCGCTCAGCCGCTCCCCGATCTCATTCAGCCAGACCGCGTTTTTATGCGGACTGATTGAGAGCGTTGTCGTAAAATAATCCGCCGAGAGCTCCTTCGCCATCTCTGCCGCATGGGCAAGCCGGAGCTCATAACAGGCGTAGCACCTTCTGCTGCGTTCTCCGAGCTGTTCGAGCCCCTTCACCGCCTGCGCGTATTCTTCCGGAACATAACTGCCTTCCACAAACGAAACCGGATGCGGGACAGGCAGTTCCCTGATCAGGCGCTTTTGTTCCTCCACCCGTTTCCGGTATTCTGTTTCCTCTGAGATATTGGGGTTGTAATAGTATATTGTGATTCGAAAGTATCTGCCCAGATACTCAAGAACATAGCTGGAACAGGGCGCGCAGCAGCTATGCAGCAGCAGAGAAGGCACTGTATCCCGTGTCTCAAGCTCCCTTAAGATTTTGTCTAATTTCAACTGATAATTTGCATTTTCGCCCATCATTTACACCAATTTGGATAATTCCACCAATGGTAATCCGATCCCCTTTGATAGAATTGTCTGAATTTTGTCTACTTTTGCTAATTGACTTTATATAAATTATACAATATACTTAATATATATGATTTCGGTACACAATCATGCTGTTCGGCAGCTTGACCTTGAGACTGATTCCATATGCTATTATGAACAAAAACCGGGAATTTGTCAATCGGATATTTAGGAGGTGTAGACTTATGACAGTTCAGCAAGCGGTTAAAAAATATAAATTAGAACCACTGAATGTATATACTGCAAAGGCGAAGGCAAAAGAGCTCAATGTGGAGGAGGTTCTCTACATGAATGTGCAGCCAAACAAGTATGCCTATCTGATCAAGGACGGAGCGCGTGGTTATGTGCTCTATCAGGATGAGAAGAGCTTCTATACAAAGATGTATAAGGGACTTAAGATGACGCCGCTTGATCCCTGACAACCCGATGCCAGTTTTTCAGGCTTATCATTTACACAGCTTACCTGACGATCTTCATTTGATTTTGAACCGGTTTTCTGATTTTCCAGCGAACCGGTTTTCTTTTTATTTCCAGCATATCATCTGTCCCGTTTTCCCATACTATACTCGCATACGATAATTATTGCCGGCTGGTTCGTAATTGCCATGCCCGGCCGGCTCTGCTCCACATCGCAATACATATGTTCAGGAAAAGAGGTGCCCGCCATGAACCCAAAGCTGCTATCATTTTTCAGATACCTGTTCCTGTTTCTGACAGGCGGTTTTGCCTATTTCTATATTGAGATTCTGTATCGGGGCTACTCCCACTTTTCCATGATCATCTGCGGCGGCCTGGCCTTTATCCTATGCGGCTCCCTGAACCAGCATGGGCGTCCTGCTCCGTCCTTCCTCACTCAGATGATCCTTTCCGCCGCCATCATCACCGTGCTTGAACTCATCACCGGCTGCATCGTCAACCTGATGCTTCATTGGAATGTGTGGGATTACTCCAGGCTGCCCTATCACTTCCACGGCCAGATCTGCGCTGTCTATTCCATCATCTGGCTCTTCCTGTCACCCGCCTGCATTCTCATGGATGACCTGATCCGCTGGAAAATCTTTGATGAGGATAAACCGTCCTATAAATGGTTCTGAGGCATGCTTTGGAAACCGTCCGGCCGTAAAAAAAGCGTCAGATATATCCTATCTGACGCTTTTCTTCATAGCTCTATAATGGTTGCCTCCGGGCAGAAATTACATCATTCCTCCCATTCCGCCCTGCATCGGCGGCATTGCAGGAGTATCCTCCTTGATATCCGCTACAACGGACTCTGTGGTCAGCAATGTAGATGCAACAGAGGTCGCGTTCTGAAGCGCGGAACGTGTCACCTTCACCGGATCGATGATACCTGCCTCGATCATGTTTACATAATTCTCCTTCAGGGCATCAAAACCAACACCCGGCTCAGATTCCTTCACATTGTGGATGATAACAGCGCCCTCCAGTCCGGCATTGCCCGCAATATAGAACAGCGGTGCCTCCAGAGCTTTCAATACGATCTCTGCGCCTGTCTTCTCATCACCGGTCAGTTCTTCAGCAAACTTGGCAACATCCTTGCCAGCATGAATATACGCAGAACCGCCGCCTGCGATAATGCCCTCTTCCACTGCGGCCCTTGTCGCTGCCAGGGCATCCTCCATACGAAGCTTTGCTTCCTTCATCTCTGTCTCTGTCG
>CAMHJT010000055.1 GCA_946185495.1 uncultured Clostridiaceae bacterium
ATCTCATCTATTAACGCTTGGAAGTTGTCGGCTAACTGCTCCTCTGTGAAAGAAGCCTTACCAACTGGCACATGAATGATGTTGCTCTTGTCAAGCCTGTATTCAATCTTACCTGCCTTGATATCGGCAATCGCCTTTGTTACATCCGGCGTAACAGTTCCTGCCTTCGGATTCGGCATCAATCCCTTCGGTCCAAGGACACGGCCAAGACGTCCAACAACGCCCATCATATCCGGAGTTGCGACAACTACATCGAAATCAAGCCATCCCTCATTCTGGATCTTCGGAATCAACTCCTCGCCGCCAACATAATCAGCGCCCGCTGCCTGTGCCTCATCAACCTTATCGCCCTTCGCGAAAACCAGAACCTTTACCTTCTTACCGGTTCCATGCGGAAGAACAACCGCGCCACGGATCTGCTGGTCAGCATGACGGCCGTCCACGCCCATTCTCAGATGCGCTTCGATGGTCTCGTCAAATTTTGCGCTGGCAGATTTCTTTACCAGTGCAACAGCTTCCGGAATATCATAAACCTGAGTCTTGTCTACAAGCTTTGCAGCTTCAACATATCTTTTTCCTTTTTTCATATCTAATACTTACCTCCTGTGGTATTATCGGGAGCGACCCTCCCACTTCTGCTCTGTGCGGGCGAACCAATCCTACTCCTCAACGGTGATTCCCATGGAACGTGCTGTTCCGGCAATCATGCTCATAGCTGCCTCAACACTACCGGCGTTCAGATCCGGCATCTTCAGCTCTGCGATTTTCTGAATCTCAGCCTTGGAAATTGTGGCAACCTTCGTCTTATTGGGAACTGCTGAAGCCTTGCTCAGCTTGCAGGCCTTCTTCAATAAAACGGCAGCCGGCGGAGTCTTGGTGATAAAACTGAAACTCCTGTCAGCATATACCGTGATCACAACAGGAATGATCATTCCGTCCTGATCCGCAGTTCTGGCGTTGAACTGCTTCGTAAACTCCACGATGTTCACGCCGTGCTGACCTAATGCCGGACCTACCGGCGGAGCAGGAGTTGCCTTACCTGCCGGAATCTGTAATTTAATATAACCTGTAACTTTCTTAGCCATTCTTGTTTTCCTCCTAATTCATGTGGTCAATCGGGACTTTGCCCTCCCACCTTTCTCACTTCGTCCCTGCCGGGACGAATCCACCCTGCCCTGTACGGGCAGCCTGCCTGGAAACTGCTGCTCCGGCACGGCAATTCATCTGTCCTGCCTGAGCTGCTGCCTGGGCGCGGCATTCCATCCGCTTTCTCAAAAACTGCTGTTTGGCGCGGCAATTCATTCGCCCTGCCTTAAGCCGCGGATCCTGTATATCAATCAATCCGCCTTCTTCACATCCGCAAAATCAATCTCAACAGATGTAGCCCGTCCGAAGATTTCGACCTCTATCGTGACGGTCTGCTTGCCCGCATTGATATCCGTCACGGCTCCAACCGTTCCCTCCCATGCGCCGGCAATGACTTTGATCATGTCTCCAACCTCAAGGTCAATCTCTACCTCCGGCATCCGGATGCCCAGATTCCTCATCTCCGACTCTGTAAGCGGAACCGGCTTGGAACCCGGCCCCACAAACCCGGTCACGCCCCTTGTATTGCGGACAACATACCAGGTCGCGTCATTCATGATCATATTGAGGAGCACATAACCCGGAAACATCTTCCTGGAAACCGCTTTCTTTGAGCCGTTCTTCATCTCCATCACATCCTGGAGCGGAACCAGAACCTCAAAGATCTGATCCTGCAGCTTTCTGTTCTCAATTGTCTTCTCGATATCAGCCTTCACCTTGTTCTCATAACCGGAATAGGTGTGAGCGACATACCATCTGGCTTCGTTGTTGTTTTCTCCCTCTGCCATGCCATCACCCGCCTTAACCGATCACAAATGTCAGACCAATCTGCATCACCCAGTCAATCGCCGCAATGAGACAGCCAATCACGATAGCTGCAAAGATCACTGCTACAGACTGCTTTCCGAGAAGCTTCTTGTCAGGCCAAACAATCTTACGGAATTCACCCTTTAACTCGGTAAAAAAACTCCTCTTAAAGGTAGTATCCTCTTTCTCTTTGCCCATCTTAAATAACCTCCGTAATTCCTGATTATTTGGTCTCCTTGTGCAGCGTATGCGCCTTGCAGAACCGGCAATACTTCTTCAGTTCCATACGCTCTGTGTGAACTCTCTTGTCCTTCGTCAGATTGTAATTACGCTGTTTACAATCCGTACATGCCAATGTAATCTTAACTCGCACAACTTCCACCTCCATCATTATTCTTCGCTTCCTCTCGTCTGCAAACTCAAGCGTCAGAAAAATTTGCACACAAAAAAAAAGCCTCGACATCCGTCGCACATCCTACAATAACAGATGGCGACGGAAAAGTCAAGCTAATTCTCACACATTTTCTCATTGGCGTCCTTTGTAGCAGTTCACCCTTTGCCTGTCCAGTTATATACCGGACGGCTCCGGACAGATCGTTCCTTTACACTCCAGGCTCCCGGTGTACCGGCTGAAGGGCGAGAACTATTACCATTATGCCGTCAGGAATCACCTGGCAGAACTTCTTTTCTCATAATCCTGCTTTATCTCCGCGAGCATATCCGCCTCGTCCAGAAGCGTCTTCATTTTGGCTGCTGAAGAGCATTTGCGCACACAGCCTACCATACGGTTCATCACCTCGAAATTCAGCTTTGTGCCGGCGCTGTCACACTCATATCTGACCGCGCGGTCCGGCGCGATCCCGAACTGTCCTGACACCTCGACGGCGTCGATGTTGGCTCCCAGGAAAATAAACTCCCACTGGTTTTTATTCTTTTTCTTCTCCACCATCTTTTTGACCTTGCCATAGGAATAATGCCTGCTGGAATTTTCCATTCCGTCTGTGGTGATGATAAACAGTGTCTTCTCCGGCCGCTCCTGCTCCGGCAGCTCCTTGTGCAGCTTCCCGATATGGTGGATCGCGCCGCCTACCGCATCCAGCAGCGCCGTACACCCTCCAGGGCGGTACTCCTTCCTTGTAATAGCAGCCACCTCATGAATGGGCTTTCTGTCATGCAGTACCTCCGGCTGGCTGTCAAATAGAATCGTGGAAATCACCACTTCACCTGCATCCGCATGATTTTTCTGCTCCTCCAGCATAGAGTTGTAGCCTCCAATCGTATCGTCCTCAAGTCCTGCCATAGATCCGCTGCGATCCAAAATAAATACCAGTTCTGTCAATCCCTTTTTCATAATACCTACCTCACTTTCCGCCGTTTCCGGCTGACATATTTTTTACCTTTCCGACATCTGCTGTGCCGTTCTTGTTTGATGTTGAGATAAGTATATATCTTTCCAAATAAAAAAAGGTCGCATCGAAAGCGACATTTTTTTATCACATTGCATCCTAAGCCTGCTTCTTCTACAGGCAACGTCCACTAAAATACATCCGGCTTGCCCGAACGCACAGCGCAGGCCGTCAGCAATATTTCTTCCGCCACGCTTTTACCGTTGCTTGCGCAACTTCTCCGGATCCTTCACAAGCAGCATTACAACCCAGAACACCATGGCTACCGCCACAACGGACACGCCAAGAAATGCGTCATTCACCATATCCGTCACTGACGGCACAAAATAGTCCGCCCCGTCCTCCAGATACTCTGCGACTGCATCCACCAGCCACATCAGGGAAGCCCCCCAGAACATGCTCACAAGCATTCCGATCCGCAGTGTCCTGGCTCTTTCACTCATGTACCAGATCAAAGTACAGATTACTGCCGCAAAAACTGTAATCAATAATGTCATATCTATTCCTCCCATCTTTTTTCAGTCCATACTCTGGCACAAAACCGCGCTATTGCCGGCTTTCCCCCTTCACCACGCCCCCTTTCCAATTCAGGATGCCCCCCATTTCGTACACATTCGTGTACCCGAGCTCCGTCAGCTTCTGGGCCGCATCCTCCGCGCGCCGTCCTGTCCTGCAGTAGAGAAACAGCTTCTGCTCCTTGTCCGGGAAGGCGTCAACCTTCCCCTCCAGGATATCGGTGCTCGGAACCAGAATCGCCCCCACAATATGCCCCTCATCATATTCCTGCTGTGTTCTCACATCTACGATCAGGGATTGGCCGTCTGTACTCATAATCCTGATGGCTTCCTTCTGATCCACCGATCTGTATTGTTTTACATTCCCGCAGCCAAAACATCCCAGTCCAGTTAAAAGCAGGCCGATAAACAACAGGCCATTTTTGAACCGTTTCATTTTCCTCACACTCCCTTTGCGTATCCTGGTTTGGCGCCTCCCGGCTAATGTTCCTAATGCCGGTGAAAAATATATTTCCTGCTTAAAACCCGAATCTACATTCTGCGTTTCGCAATCACTTTTTTTTATGATCAGGACAACACGGTGCGTTCTGCCAATCAACCGCACAAAATAGAAGCAAGTGTCTCCATCATCTTATCTATATCAATAGGCTTCGCGATATGGCTGTCCATACCCGCATCCTTTGCCGCCTGGATATCTTCCGAAAACGCATTGGCCGTCATGGCAATGATCGGAATCGAGCGAAGCTCCGGATCGTCTAACGCGCGGATCGCCCTTGCGGCCTCGTATCCGTTCATCACTGGCATCTGGATATCCATGAGGATCGCCTGAAAATGCCCCGGCTTCGATGCTGCCACCTTCTCCAAAGCCTCTTTGCCATTTTCTGCGTACTCGAGCTGGAACCCCTTTTGCGTCAGGATCATGGACGCAAGCTCGCGGTTAACCGCCTGATCCTCGGTCAGCAGCAGCCTGAATCTGGAGAAATCCATCTCCTGAACGGAGTTGTCTTCTGTTTCCGTTAAAGCCTGCGACATATCCTCCGCGATCTCAAAACCAACCCGGATGACGAACTCGGTGCCGACATTCATCTCCGTCTTCACCTCAATGGTGCCTCCCATAAGATCCACGATGTTCTTGGTGATCGCCATTCCGAGTCCAGTTCCCTGGATATTGCTGACCGTCCGGTCCCTTTCATACGCTTCAAAAACCCTGGAGGCAAATTCCGGCGTCATGCCCATGCCGGTATCCCGCACGCGGAGTTCATAGAAAGCGTGCCCGTTCTCTGCCCCTGTCTGCTCCAGTGATACCGTCACGCTGCCGCCCTGCGGCGTAAATTTAAACGCATTGCTGATCAGATTAAGCAGCACCCTGTTCAGATAATTGGCATCACAGAGGACAAAACGGTTGGCCAGTTCTCCTGTCCGCACCTCATAAGTAAGCTTTTTCTGCTCCATCTGCGTTGCGAACAGGTTTTTCACGTCATCCATGCACTTTTCAAGATCAGCGCCCGCAATCTCCAGCTCCATCTTACCGTTCTCAATACGGCTCATATCCAGGATATCATTGATCAGCGCCAGCAAATGATGGCTGGATGCCTCAATCTTACCAAGGTTCTCCATGGCCTCCGGCGGAAGCCCCTCCATTTTGCGCGTCAGTACTGTATAGCCGACAATCGCGTTCATCGGGGTGCGGATATCATGGCTCATATTGGATAGAAAGGTGCTCTTCGCCTTACTGCTTTCCTCGGCTTTCACCTTCTGAAGCTCCATCGCCCGCTCCCTTTCGTTCATGGAAACATATATATTGAACATAATAAACAGCGCAATGAAGATCACGCACATCTGAATCAGGCTGTTACGCTTCAAAGCCTTGTTCACGATCTGGATCTGCTTATCCATGTAGTAAGCGGAATCGAGTTCCTCCGTCTCGTCCAGCTCGATGCCGTGCATCTCCAACTCGCTCAGATTGTAGGCGTTCAAGTTATCCAGCACCTGCTTCGTCGTATCCTGGGAAGCCTCCCGGAACCAGAGCATAGAGATGAAAAACGTCAGGAACAGCAGCACGATCCACACGACCGTCGACTTGCCAAATCTCCTCTCTGTATCCCGCATAAATACATTTCTGAAGAAGATAAATCCCAGAATGCTCCATATGATCAGTATCATGTAAGACTCCGTCGCGAGCGCGCTCACAGACCAGAAGTTCGGAACCAGGAAATAAATGGTAAAAAACAGGGAGATCACCACGCCAATCAGCGAAAGCGTGTGCACAACCCCGTTTTTCTCCCGCTTTGACGCCTTGACAGCCGCCGCGCAGGTATAAGCGTAGGCAATCGTTGCGCCTACGGTATTCACGTCAATGATCCAGCCAATCGCCGTCCTGCCAAAAAACGGAATCGGAATAGAGATCAGAGTTATGACCAGGATCGCAAACACAGGCGCTCCGCCTTTGCTAAGCCTTCCAAACCGCTCCGGCAGCATTCGTTCCCTCGCCATGGAATAGAGCAGCCTGCTGGCCGCGACCATATTGCCGACGAGTCCGGTCAGGATACCGGCCGACACCGTGACGCCAAGCACAACAAGCCCTGTATCCCCGATCCGGGAGTACACCGCGTAAAAGGACGGAAGCGCGTCCAGGCCCGACAGGCCGTCTAAGCCTGCCAGATATTCCTGCCAGCCAGAAAAGCCGTCCGGAATAGATGAAATCGCGACAAGCGCCAGCAACGCGTAAGCTACCATCGCGGTGATCAACGCCGTCACAAAAACGGTCATCGTCCGCTTTACAGGAAAAAGGAACTCCTCCGCCGAATGAGAGATTGATTCATATCCGGCATAAGCCCATGGCGCAAAGGCAATGATCCGCAGGACATCCCGCATGCTGAACTGATTTCCGCCGGAATAGTACGGCTGCATATCTGAAAGCCGGACGCCGTTTTTCAAAAAGATCACGCCTGCCGCAAACAGGATGCCGCCGATCAGAATAACAGCCAGAATCGTCTGAAACACAGCCGGCAGCCTGTGCTCGATCCCGCATACCATACCTGCAAAAACCACCGCTGCCACCGAGATCAGCGCTTCCCCGACATAGACCTCAAAACCGGCCACCTCATAATGCGGTCCCACCTCCAAAAGTCCGCGCAGCAGATTCTTGCACAACAGGGGTATCGCCGTGGCATTTGCCCAGATAATCGCCATATAAACCAGGATCAGAAACCAGGTGCTTAAGAATCCCCTGTCATATCCCATCTCTTCTTTTACATATGTGAAGGTTCCTCCGCAATCCGGATACTGCTGCATCAGATAATTATAGCTTACCCCGATGATCAACATGATCAGACCGCCCAGCACCATGCCGAGCGCCGTTCCCAACGGTCCCGATATAGGCAGAAACGTATTACCCGGCAACACAAACGCGCCCCAGCCCACTGCGCACCCAAAAGACAGAGCCCATGCGCCTGCGGGCGACAGATATTTCTTCAATCCGTTTGCGTTTTCTCCTCCATCAGTGATCTGATTGTCCATTTGTTCATCCCCTTATCTATCGATACTCCTATATCAAAGCGATTTCCCGCCTTTTTTCCGACTCTCAGCTGCCAATCAGTCCTGCTTTCCAGCCAGAGCGGTTTGAGCCGCCTTCCATTACCGGTTCTCAAACGCTGCCCCCGCAGCTCCTCTTTCCCGCTGCCAATGACGCACCAGTTCCTCCATCTGCGCAAGCGTTTCCACCCGGTTCACCTCATCACGAAGCTTTGAGGATCCCGGCCATCCTGCGGTGTACCACGCGGCATGCTTGCGCATCTCACGAACGCCGATATATTCTCCCTTCCGCTCCACCATCATGCGCGCCTGCGTAAGCAGCATTTCGACAGTCTCATCTATCGACGGCGGGGGCGGCAGCACGCCGGTTTCAAAAAACGCTTTCATTCTGGAGAAAATAAACGGATTCCCCTTCGCTCCCCTGCCGATCATGAACGCGTCACAGCCTGTCTCCTCCCGCATGCGGATCACGTCCTGCGGAGTGGTCAGGTCTCCGTTTCCGATCACAGGGATCGATACGGCCTCCTTCACCAGACGGATCACGTTCCAATCCGCCCGGCCGGCATAATACTCGCTGCGCAGCCTTCCATGAACTGCCACGGCCGCGCCGCCGCTCTCCTCCACCACACGCGCAATCTCGACGGCGTTGACATGCTCCGGGTCAAAACCCTTCCGGATCTTTACCGTCACCGGCACCTTCACGGCTTTTACCATCGCGGAAACGATCCGTCCCACCAGTGCGGGATCCTTCATCAAGGCCGATCCCTCATGGTTGTTCACAATCTTAGGCACCGGGCAGCCCATATTGATATCAATAAAATCATATCCCCGGTCCTCGACCCTATGGGCAATCTCAGACATGATCTCAGGATCGGATCCGAACAGCTGCAGGCCGATCGGATGCTCCTGTTCCGAGATAGCCATCAGCGGCTCCGTGTTGCGGTTGCCGTAAAGAATCGCTTTGGCGCTGACCATCTCCGTATATAACAGGTCACAGCCCTGCTCCTTGCAGAGCATGCGGAAGGACATGTCCGTAATCCCCGCCATCGGGGCAAGGATCAGTTTGTTTTTAAGCTCTAGCCTTCCGCCCATATATTTCACCTCTTACTATCACACATCATTAGACGTTTGCGAAACAATGCTGCCGGAGAAAAACAGATCTCCCTCACAAAGCCTTATTCTGCATTTTAGTTTCTCAATTGCCTGTTTCGCATCATTTTTTCAGGAAACAACCGAAGCCTGGACATTCCGGACGGCTCACTGCTTATGATACAGGATATTCAGCCCCTTCAGCGTCAGGTTGGGATCATAGTGGTGAATGCTGTCCGTCTCATCATAAATGATCTTCCCAAGCCCTCCGGTAGCCACCACCGTCAGCCGGTCAAGCCCTGCCTCCTCACGGATCTTGCGGATGATATACTCTGTCTGTCCGATATGCCCGAAGATCAGACCGGACTGCATGGAGGAAATGGTATCCTTTCCCAGCACCTTCTCCGGCTTCATAATCTCGATCCGCGGCAGCTTTGCCGCGTCACGCCACAGCGCATGCGCCGCGATCCGGATACCCGGAGAGGTTACGCCTCCCACCAGCGTCGCGTCCTCAAGCACCAGGTCATGGGTGGTAGCCGTCCCGTAATCGATCACCAGCACCGGTCCGCCATAAATCTCATACGCCGCCACCGCGTCCACAATCCGGTCAGCGCCTACCTCTTTCGGATTGGGCAGCGCGATCTTGATCCCTGTCCGGATTCCCGGCTCCACCAGGATCGGCGTCACGTTGAAATATTTGATCAAGCCGTTGATGATGTGATGGTTGACATCCGGCACAACAGACGCCAGGATCGCCGCATCCACCTCGCTGCGGTGCAGTCCCTTGCTGTGCAGCAGATTATATAAAAAAATGCCATACTCGTCTGAGGTTCTGGGTATCTTTGTGGTCATCCGAAAGGTTCCCAGAATCTCATCCTCCTTGAACAGGCCTATGGTTATATTGGTATTTCCGATATCAATTGCTAATAACATCCCTCTGCCCTTCCTCTATTTTTTCTCCCCTGAAAAACACCCGATAGTATAGCTCCAGGCTCTCAAGCAGCTCCCTTTTTGTCTCGCGAAGCTGCTTCACCTTCAGCACGCTCCCGATCTCATCATATAAAATATCCTCCTCAGCAGACCGCGTCACAAAGGAAAGCCTTGCCTCCCCGTCAAATTCCAGCGTCAGAATGCCGCCGATATCCTCAACAAACAACACGCACATCGCCTTGAGCTCGTCCTTCACGGCATCCGGCAGCCCGTCAAAGGCAGGATTCAGATAATATTTCTCCTCGTATTTCGAGGACGCGCACAGTATCGTATTTTCCATGCAGTTCCTCCAGACTATCCCCGTTCCACCGCAGCGGAACAGCTACAATATTGATATATTATAACAAACCTCTAATTTGTTTGCAACATTTGATATTTTTCGCCTCAATTTTCTTACAATTTAACGCAACAGGTGACTGACGGAACCGTTCCCGGCGGCGCCCTGTACATAAAAATAGGAAGACAGGCCGTTTCCTGTCTTCCAAGCAAATCATGCAGCGTCGGGCTCAGAATTTCCCTAGGAACTGTTTTGTCCGGTCCTCCCTCGGATGCTCAAACACCTGATCCGGCGTGCCATGCTCCACCACATAGCCGTCATTCATGAAGATCACCTGATCCGACACATCCCTCGCGAAGCTCATCTCATGCGTCACGATGATCATCGTGGTTCTCTGCTCCGCGAGCTGCCGGATGACCTTCAAAACCTCTCCGGTAAGCTCCGGATCCAATGCGGAGGTCGGCTCGTCAAAACAGAGAATATCCGGCTTCATCGCCAGTGCTCTGGCAATCGCCACCCTCTGGCACTGCCCGCCGGAGAGCTGGTGCGGATAATTCTTCATCCGGTTGGAAAGCCCCATCTGCGCCAGCAGGCTCTCCGCCTCAGTCCTGATCTCCGTAAGAATTTCCTTTTTCGCGCTTTTATAGTCCGCCCGCTTCTTCGCCTGAAGCTGCCTCGCCAGCATCACATTTTCCAGCGCCGTATATTGCGGAAACAGATGGAACGCCTGAAATACCATTCCAAAATGCAGGCGGTTTTTCCGGATCTCCGACTCCTTCTGCTTCTCTTCATCCGCCGCGTCAAACAGAGTTCGCCCCGCCACCCGGATTATCCCATGGTCAGGACGCTCCAGAAAGTTCAGGCAGCGCAGCAGAGTTGTCTTGCCGCTGCCGGAAGATCCGATGATTGACAGAACCTGGCTCTTTTCCAATGTAAAGCATATATCCTTCAGCACCTCTGTCCTGCCAAAGGATTTGCCGATATGTTCCACCTCTAAAATATGCATCAGCTACTCCTTTTGTGCGTCATACTACCTGAAATACTCCAGTTTTCTCTCCGCCCTGTTAAACAACAGCGTCAGCAGGCCGTTGCAGGCCAGATAATACACCGCTGTAAAAAACAGAGGCCAGATCGCTCCGGAAATCCCCTGCGATCCCTTCATAAACGCCTGTCCCGCCCAGATCACCTCCTGCAGCGCGATGATCCGCGCGAGAGAGGTATCCTTCACCAGCGTCAGGATCTCATTCGACATCGGCGGCAGGATCCGTTTGATCATCTGCAGCAGCTTGATCCTGAAAAAAATCTGCGTCTTTGTCATGCCGAGCACCATGCCCGCCTCATCCTGTCCCAGGGGGATGCTGATAATGCCGCCCCGGAAAATCTCAGAGAAATAACACGCGTAATTGATGACAAACGCCACAGCGGAAGCCGCGAACCTTCCAGCCTCTCCACCGCCCCAGACCGGATTTTTCAGCACCAGTCCGGGAAAATAATAAATAATGAGCAGCTGTATCATCAGCGGCGTTCCCCGGACCACCCAGATCAGCAGATTCAGAAACACCCTGACGGGCGCGAATTCCGACAGGGTTCCGAAAGAAATCAGAAGCCCCAGCGGAACCGCCCCCAGCAGCGTCACGAAGAAAAGCTTCATTGTCTGCAAAAATCCGGTATTCAGCGAATGGATCACGATGGGAAGCTGTTCCAAAAATGTATCCATATCATGACTCTCCTGTCTATTTTCAGGCAGCTTGTCCCTCTTTCCATGACGCTCATAAGAAGCTTAAAACGAATGCGCCGTTTTTATCCTCCCGGCTTCATGGCTTTGCGCGCCAGACATATTCTACTGCGCGATCAGGGCCGCCTGTACTCCATAGGTATCCGCGATCTTCTGCATCGTTCCATCCGCATAGGAAGCCTTGAAGAACTCATCCAGCGCATCCTTCAGATCCGAGCCCTTGCGGAAGCCTACACCGTACTCCTCGCTGTTCAGTCCAACCGTATAGGTAAGCTGGTCATAGCTGGTGCCCTCACCTACCATGGCTGCCGCCATCAGGGAATCGATGATCGCCGCATCCGAGGTTCCGGCCGCAACCTCCATCAGCGCGCCTGCCTGATTGGAGACCGCCGTATAGGTCAGGCCATGCTCCTTTGCCTGCGTTTCACCCGCGCTTCCCACCTCTACCGCAAAATTCAGGCCATTCAAGCTGTCAACAGTCTGATACTCTGACGCTTTCTCAGCCGGAACGATCACTATCTGGGCATTGTTACAGTACGGATTGGAGCAGTTCATCGAGCCCTTCACCTCATCCGTCAGTGTCATGCCGTTCCACACGCAGTCGATGTTGCCCGAGGACAACTCCAGCGCCTTGTTATCCCACTCAATCTCTACAAATTCAGCCTTAATGCCAAGGCTCTCGGCAAAAGCTGTCGCCATATCCGCGTCAAAACCGATCCAGTTGCCGTTCTCATCCTTGTAATCCATGGGTTCAAAATCAGTGATGCCAACCACCAGCGTTCCCTTATCGACTACCGCAGCCTTGTCGCTCTCTGCCGAGCTGCCATCCTGCGCGTTTCCGTTGTCACCCGACTGTCCGCTGTCCGCGTCCGACTGCACGCTCTTGCCGCTGTCTTTCGACGTCGAACCGCTTCCCGACCCACACGCCGTCATGCTAAGACAAAGCGTTGCCATCAGTGCCATTGAGATCATTTTCTTAATCATGTCCTGTTTCCTCCTCTAAGAACACCAGATATTATCTGCCCTGATCCGCCGGATGCCGTTGCAGCAAAGCCCGCCGGACATTTTTCAACAATCCACATCATACCAGTGTTTCCATTGTTCGTCAACCTGTTTTCAGCGAAGCACATCCATCACAGCTGCTCACTGTCCGTTTTATCCAGATTCTTCTCGATCTCTTTGATCACAGTCTTAAGCGCCTTGATCCGCGCGTATTTCTTATCGTTGGATTCCAGCACATGCCAGGGAGCAAAGGTCGTATTGGTCTTTTGCAGCATCTCGTCCACAGCGGTCTCATACTGCTCCCATTTTTCCCTGTTCCTCCAATCCTCGTCTGTGATCTTCCATTGCTTCTCCGGCGTATTCTGCCGCTCGGTAAATCTCGCAAGCTGTGTATCCTTGTCGATCTGCACCCAGAACTTGATGATCACCGCACCCCAGTCGGCAAGCTCCTTCTCAAATTCATTGATCTCATTATAGGCGCGCTGCCAGTCATTTTCAGAGCAGAAGCCTTCGATCCGCTCCACCATGACGCGTCCGTACCAGGTTCTGTCAAAGATCGCGATATGCCCGTCCTTCGGCAGCCGGTTCCAGAATCTCCACAGGTAATGCCTTGCCTTCTCCGCCGGCTCAGGACTCGCGATCGGATGCACCTCATATCCCCTCGGATCGAGGGCAGCGGCAATCCGCTTGATATTGCCGCCCTTTCCCGCTGCGTCCCAGCCCTCATAAGCAATGATGACGGGTATTTTCTTATGGTAGAGCTCATTGTGCAGCTCGCCCAGCCGTTTCTGGAGCTTTGAAAGCTCCTCCTTGTACTCCTCCTCCGTGATCGTCTTGTCAAGGGGAATCTCCGCAAGGCGGGGGATCTTCTTCAGCGGAAATGTATTCTGTAGAAGCGGCGCCTTGTGATGCAGCTGTGCATTTTCAAGAGCCGTATCGATGCTTGCGACAAGAATCTCGCTCATCTGCAGCTCCGCCCATTTCTTATTGGAGGAATCAATAAAATACCATGGCGCGACAAACTGGTTCGTCGCGTCGATATATTCATCAAATACATCCATGCACTCGTCATAGTGCTTATTCTGCCACAGATCCTTTTCCGAAACGCGCCATCTGGTGTAGGTATCACTCTGCAGCTCCTTGATGCGCTTTTTCTGAACCTTTTCATCGATATGGAAAAAGAATTTGACTACAAGATAGCCGTTATCATTCAGCTGTCTCTCAAAGCGCTTCACGCTCGTCAGATATTCCTTATAGTTCTTGTCGCTGATCTCGCCCATCAGCTTCCCGGAGGTAATCTCCCCCATCCAGCTTCCGTCGAAAAAGGAAATCTTGCCCGCCTTCGGGATCTTCACAAAATACCTGTACAAGAACGGTTTCCTAAGATCCTCCTCCGTCGGACTCTTTAAGGTTTCACAATTAAAAAACCTCGGATCCAGATTCTTGATGATCCGTCCAAGCACGCTTCCCTTGCCCGCTGCCCCCCAGCCGTCGATCACGACAAGCACCGGCAGATTCCTCTCCTTGATGGCCACCTGCCTGACCGCAAGCGCCTGTCTTGCCTTTTCCAGCCGTTCAGCAAGCTCCTCCTCTCCAGGTCTCTCTTCCTTTACCCATTCCTTTAACATTGCTGCACCTCCTCCTTTCCTATACAAGCCATCCCAACTTCAAATGGAAGCCGTCCGATAATATCCTTCTCCGCATCAACGCCGGGGTACACCTCCTTAAGCCTTAATCCCTCTTCCGCCAGCTCAAACACGCACCGCTCGGTGACATAGATCACCCTCTGCCCGTTTTCCCTGGCGCGCTTTGCGGAAAAGCTCACGCTCCTTACATGATCCACAAACTTGTCAATACTGCCCTCCTGAAGGATCCTCACCTTTCCATCCTGCTCCTCCACCTCAAGTCCTTTGGTGTTGAATGTCAGGCAGAATACAACCACCGGCGTCTTCGCCGTAATATTGGCAAAACCGCCCACGCCCGCGAAAGCACCCGGTCCCTTATGGGCGTTCACGTTGCCATAGCGGTCCACCTCGATGGCGCCCATGAAGCAGATGTCCAGCCCGCCGTTGTTGTAGAGGTCAAACTGGTTCGCCATGTCATAAATGGAGTCCGCCCCGATCACTGCGCCAAACACCTTCCCGGAAGCCGGAAATCCGCCCACGCCACCAGACTCGACGGTCAACGTGATCTTATCCAGCAGGCCGTTCTCCCTCGCATGCTTCGTAACAGCTTCCGGAATGCCTACGCCGATATTCACAATGTCATCCTGTTTCAGCTCCATTGCCGCCCTTTTACCGATAATCTCCGCCGCGGCGTTCACCACGCTTTTTGTCATCGTGCGCTGCTCCAGCATTTCCGCCCAGTCCTGCCACTGGGAGAACGGAATCTCAAAGCTTCCTGTCAGCGACTCATAGGCAGCGTGCCTCGGCTTCGGTCGCACCTCTACGATCGCGTCCACAAGGCAGCCGGGTATGATCGTGCTATGCGGCCTTGACGGCCTCACCACAAGCCTGTCAACCTGCACGATCACCTTGCCGCCGTTTGCCTTGACCGCCTGGCAGATGGACAGCGCGTCACCCGCCGTAAACATGTCATCGAAGGAAATGTTGCCCTTCCGGTCAGCCGCTGTTCCCTTGATCAGCGCGACATTCATGCGCGGCAATTTATAATAAAGAAATTCTTCTCCGTCCAGCTCCACATTTTTTACCAGGGAATCATCATTGGAAATCCGGTTGATCCCCGGTCCCTCCAGCCTCGGATCCACAAAAATATCAAGCCCCACCTTTGAAAGCGCGCCGGGCAGGCCTCCCGCCTGCGCCCGGATCGCGTGGGAAATGCACCCGAGCGGCAGATTGTACGCCTCAAACCTGTCCTCTAACACCAGCTTCTTAGTGCTGTACATCGCCCCGAAATGTCCGCAGATGATCTTGTCCACTGCACCTTCCCGGATATAGCCCTCCGCCGCCTTATTTTCGTCCCACACTCCAAAGCCTGCGCTGGAAATCGCGGTCAGGTGCTTCGGGCTTCCCGTCGCGTGAAATCTCCTGTAGATCGCTTCGTGCAGCTCTACGGGATTATCTATGCCGAGGAATGAATTAAGCGCAATCACATCCCCGTCCTCAATCAAACCAATCGCCTCATCGGCTGTCATAATCTTATACATTGCCTTTCTCCCTCTGATAACGCCAGTACACCGATCTAAACAACTCGACGGTTATACTATTGCGGCATATCCATCATCCTTTGAATTCTTCCTGCCATATGCTGAACAGTCACCCTGTTTTCCAATAACGAGCAACCGATAACTGTCCTAATGATAACAAAAGCACTGCCCAAAATCAAGTATTATCCCCGTCCGGACAGTTTCTCCTCCATCGCGCATCGCATTCTCAAATTCCTTTCTCTTCCAAATATGCCAAAAAAGCGTTGCAGCCCTCGGCCACATCACGATAAGTCCTTTGAAAATCACCGGTGTACCAGGGATCTGCGACATCCCTGTCTGATCCGGCAAAAGACAGCAGCCGGAAAATCTTCCTCCGGGGATCCCCACCGCAGATCCGTTCCATATTTCGGATATTGGCCGCGTCCATCCCGATCAGGTAATCATACCTGCCGTAGTCCTCCCTTTTCAGCTGGACCGCGTATTTTCCGTCACAGCGAAGGCCATGCTTCGCAAGCTCCTTCCTCGCGGGCGGATACACAGGGTTGCCCCTGTCTCCCCAAATCTCCTCCGTGCTTGTGGCTGCGGAGGCAATATAGAAAGCATCCTGATATCCTTTCTTTTTGACCATGTCTTTTAATATAAATTCTGCCATGGGAGAACGGCAGATGTTGCCGTGGCA
>CAMHJT010000056.1 GCA_946185495.1 uncultured Clostridiaceae bacterium
ACGCTGCTTTGCGGTTTCAGTCCATAAATTCATCCAGGATCCTCTGTTTCCTTTTCCGCCTGCGGTAAAGCGCATAGGCTGCAGCAAAAGCCGCAAGCACCGCAAGAACCGCTACCGCCGCCCGGTTCCAATCGGTTCCGGTATCCCCGCTTTCCTTGACCTTTTCCAGGTTCTTGTACACCGGCACTCCGACGCTCACCGTAAATGGAACCTCCGTGGAAAACTCCTCCCCGGCCCGGTTCTCATAGGTGATGAGGATCCGGTTTTTCTTATGGTCGCCCTCCGTCACGATATCGGCCTTGGTCAGCAGGTCCAGGCGGCCGGACTGTCCCTTCCCGATCGTTCCCACAAAGCTGTCTGTCTCCGCGATATTGTCGCCCTCCACCTTCGCTATGACATTGTAGAGCGCGCCCTCGCCCATGTTGTTGATCTGCGCGCTGATCTCCACCGTATCTCCGACCACCGGAGCTTCACCGTCGATAAACAGATCCGTCAGCGACAGGCGCTGCGGAAGCTCTACCGAGAGAAACACCGTGTCCTCCGACTGATATTCCCATCCGCCCGGATTCTCATAATCCGTCACCACGTGGAGCCTGTAGGATCTCTCCTCCAGGCCGTCCTCCGCCTTCAGACGAAATGACACCTGCTCCGTCTCTCCGGCCTCAACGGCCTCGATATAGGCGTTTCCCGCTCCCTTAGCCGGAATGAATTCCCCGTTCTCGGAGGAAAGTGCAACCTTTAAGTTTTTCACCTGCTTCGCGGAGTAATTTTTGATCTCCAGCTTCAGGGTAAATTCCTTTCCGGAAACCACCTGTCCCTCCTCCACCTGATAGTCTGCCAGCATGACGCGCGGCGTCGCGGCGCGTGATGTAACTGCTGTACGCAGGAGGCACGCCGCCGTAAGCAGCAGGCAGACGAAGCCCCTCATCATCCATTTCCCGAGCCTTGTTTTTTCCCTTCCCTGTTCCATTTCTTCCTTCCTTTCTATCCCCGAATAGCCTACTCCACGATCTCCCCGTCCGAGATCCGGATGATGCGGTCCGCCTCCCTCGCCAGGTCTATGTTATGCGTGATCAAAACCAGCGTCTGATTGAGTTCCTTCACCGAATTCTGCAGCAGCGTGATCACCTCCGTACCGTTTTTGGAATCCAGGGCACCGGTGGGCTCGTCGGCCAGGATAAGCGCCGGCCGGTTTGCCAGCGCCCTGGCAATGGCCGCCCGCTGCTGCTGGCCGCCGGAGAGCTGGTTGGGAAGGTGGTGCCTCCGGTCCTGCAGGTTCAGGATCGTGAGGATATGCTCGATATACTCCCTGTCCGGCTTTCTGTGGTCAAGCAGGATCGGCATCGTGATATTTTCCTCCACCGTCAGGACGGGGATCAAATGGTAGGCCTGAAATACGAAGCCGATCTTCCTGCGCCGGAACACGGACATCTGCTCGTCCGTCAGGGAGGTGATATCCTTATCCGCAACGATCACCTTGCCCGAGGTCGGGGAATCCACCCCACCCATAATATGCAAAAGCGTGGATTTGCCGGAGCCCGATGCGCCCACGATGGCCAGCGTCTCTCCCTTCTCCACCGTCAGGTTCACGCCGTGCAGCGCCCATACCTGGTTTTCGGCTGTTCCGTATACCTTGCTGACATTTTCCATTTTTACGATATTCATATGCTGATTCCTCCTCTATTCTTCTGATCGGCAGCCCTGCAAGCCAGACAGGGGTACCCTCTTACTCGCCGTGCGGATTGTGTCCGGATGCGTCCCTGCGCATAAAAACAGGCACAGCCATTTCTGACTATGCCTATTATATCACCTTATCATTTCAGTTCAGTGACAGGCTGTCTTACATTTTTGTAAGAAACCCCGCATCTGCTCAGTGCCTTCCTAGCGGATACTCTTTTAATAATTTTTCCGGATCTATAGCTGGAATCATCGAACATTTAAAATCACTCACATTTCTTGTTACAATATAATCCGCCCTACAAACCAATGCACATTCATCCTGCAAACAATCCTCCACATCTGAAAAATCCTGCCGTCGCAGCGCTTTTTCAATACTGCTTCCGTCAATTCCCACAACAGATACAAGCTTCATATAATCTGTTAAAATATCTCTCCGATCCTTTACCGAATAATCCTTGCGCAGAATAAAAAAGGCGTTCATAACAGAATGTGCCGCTATGAATCCATTTATCTGCCTTTTTTTGCACATTTGCATAATCTTGTCTGCATTTTCAAAAAAGGGATCTCTCTGTGTCAAAAAATCTAGCATGACATTCGTGTCAATCAAAATATTCATATCCCATATTTCTCCTCCCTGTACTCGGCCAGTTCTCTGTCATAATCAAGGTCAGGTATGCTTCGTATTTTTTTTCGCAAACTCTCATATGCCTTTTCTCTCTCGGTCATGTCATCTTCCGAAACAGAAATCTGATTCACCCTAAACAGGGATACAAATCCTAAGATCTGTTCCTCGCTCATGTTATCTAATATTTGATGCGCCATCTCCCTTGTACTCATTTACCACACACCTCCAATCTATTAACATTGTCTGATGTTTGCGCGCGGGCACGCATGAAGCCACTTTGCACATTTTTTTATAATTATACCCAAATCCGCTATGTTTGTAAACCATCGGGATTCGTAACTACTCAGCAGGTGCTGAGCAGTCACGCAGCGGGTGAAGCTGACGCATCCTAATTCACCCGCTTCACGGCAAAATATACGGTTTTGGCACGGTCTGCGCAGTGAAATACGCAGACCTGTTGAGTAGCTACCTTGATTCATCACTTTCCTAAAAACAGCACCCAAAAATAGCAATCGACCCGCTCACTCCCCCGACAGCGTCAGATCTGGCGCCAGGTCATTTCCCATTTTTTTCAGCGGAACATACACCGCACCGCACAGGACAAGCACCGATCCCGCCACCGCACAGATCCCCGGAATCCACGGAAATACAAACTCAAGCTTCATGAACGCCCTGACGATCCAGGTGATCAGCCCGTAGCTGATGCCTGCCCCCAAAAGGATGCCCAGCACCCCCGACAGAACCGCGGCCGCCACGCCCTCCAGCATGACCATCTTAAACAGCCTGCGCCTGGACACGCCGATCACCCTAAGCTGTGCGAACTCCCTGCGCCTTAGGTAAATGCCGCTCGCCACATTGTTGATGTAATTGAGCGACACCATGGATACCAGAAACAGTGTTACCAGTGCCGCGCCAAGCATCCGGTTTCTCATGTCACGCTTCGTGTACTCCCAATAAGGATACTCCGACATAGAATACTGGTAATACCTCTGGTTCAGCATGCCGTTCTCAAGCTCCCCTTCTATGCCGTTCCAATCCACCTTCTCATACTGCCGGAGCGAAAACGGCTCAAAATGGTACATCATTCCATTGAAAAAATCCGCCTCCCTGCCGGCCGTCTCGTGAAACCGGGCGGCAGGAACGATGAACTGCGGCTGCTCTCCCACTATGGCACTGCCGTTCGGATCGCGTTTTAAAATGCCCTCCACCGTATAGGTCCGAAAGCGTCCCTCCTGCCGCAGCTGTTCCAGAATCTCCGCCTGCTGCAGACGGTACCGCGTATTGTATTCCCTGACCGCCTCGGAAAGCTCCGCCTCCCTTTCCCGGTCCTCCTTCTCCCACTGGAAAGAAGCCCCCTCGTGCGTCATGTACATCCGGTTAAGCTCCTCATCATTTTTCCTGTATTCCTCCCAGCCGTCTGCCGCAGCCTCCGTCAGCCTCTTCCGGTACTCCTCCATGTCCACCAGCCGCACCTGGTCTCCCAGGCTGTATTCTGTGATCTGCTCAAATTGAAGGGCTTCCAATTCATCCGTATAGGTCTGCGTCTCCTCGTCAAATCCCACAGGCACAATATACGCGTTTTGTACAACAATGATCCCGTCCCCGCTTACATCGAGCGTCCCCGCCAGCAACTCCTTTTCGCATCGTTTAAGATCCCGCTCATCATATCCCGTCACGCAGACCGCTTCCTCACTCATCAAAACATTTCTGTACGCAGACACCGCGTATGGACTGGTTCCGTCTGCTTCCGCCTGCCTGAGCCTTTCGCGCATCCCCTCCCTGAATCCGTCGATCTGCCTGTCCCTGATATATGCCTCCGTAAAATGGGAATGCATATCCTGTTCATAGTCAGCCACAAACACCTCGTCTGTCAGGATCCGCTTCGCATCCGTCACAGCGGCCAGATCCTGAATCTCTTCGTTTAACTTCGTAAACGGAACTCTCGATACGGCATCCTCCCAGTTGGTCACCGCGCCCACCGGCCAGGACACATATACCGGATAGTATCCGAAATAATCCTTTATCCTCCTGTCATACTGAAATAATGTCAGCGCCCCGCAGGACAGGATCATGACCGCCGCCACACCAAGGGTCATCGTGGTCACGATCTGAACGAACCTGCCCGGCGAGCGCATAAGGTTCTTGTAGGCATACTCCCCCTCAATCCCGAATACTCCCGAAAGCAGCCCTCCAAGAACGCCCATCCGGCGCTTCCGCCCGCCTGCTGTGCCGCTCCTGCGGGAAGCATGCCGTCCGGTGCGTTCCTTCTCTCCGGCTGCCTGACCTTTGTCCGATCCTTCCTCTGACTTCCTCCCGCCGATCCTGTGAAAAGCGTGCCGTTTGATACATTCCTTCTCTCCGGCTGCCTGACCTTTGTCCGGCCCTTCCTCTGACTTCCTCCCGCCGATTCTGCGGAAACCGTGCCGTTTGATACATTCCTTCTCTCCGGCTGCACAGATCGTATCCTGTCCTTCCTCCGGCTCCTTTCCGCCTGCCATGCCACCTTTACCGAAAATCCTCCATCTTCCGGGCTGCCTCACGCGGATGCGGTACTCCCCGCGGATCGCGGACACCGGAGACATGCCCTTTACCAGCCTCACATTTTCCTCGGTCGCGAAGCAGAGGTCAAACAGGAAGGCGGCCACGATAAACACAATGGGCAGCACATGAAATCCTGCCTTCCTCCATCCCAGCAGATATCCCGCAAGGAGGCTTCCCGGCCAGCCAAGGAGCACGCCGCCCGCAATGCCGGCTGCCTCTAACAGGGCTCCCTGTATCAATATGATCCGCTCCATCTGCTTCAGGGTGGCGCCGATACACCTCAGATTGCCCAAATCCTTTACCTGCTCAAACAGCGTAAGCTGGATCGAATTCCGGATCAGCCCCACCCCAAAGATCGCGAAGATATAGGATACCAGCAGATACACCAGGATCCCGATGTACATTCCCTCATATCCCGGTCCCTGCAGGTAATCCGGCGCGAGATCCTGATTCAGCTTTCCCTCCACCCCATACTTCTCCGTCAGCTCCGCAAGGATCTTTTCCATGCGGTACGGATTGGTGGTGTTGATGTAGACCGCGTTATGCCAGGTTACCGGCTCGTAATAATCATGCTCGTAGTATTCCCCCACCGCAGCAGACTTCACATGCCTCTCCTTCAGAATCTCCTCCACCTGTGCCTGATCCCCGGCAAGCAGGACGATCTCATAATCCTTCTGCTCCCGTACCCGGGCGCGGTCATTGAGGACGTAACTCCAGCCCAGATTCAGAACTATGTAAAGCAGCATGACCGAGATGGAAACGCCAAATACCGTGATCCTGCTCCGTCCTTTTTTCATTTTGATGTAGCGAAACGCAAGGTCTGTATAATGCTCCATTTTTTCTTCCTCCAATTTCAAAAACGATCCTTCTCCTCACAGGCCTGCTTTTCAGGGCAGACCGTGATGGATTGCTTATGGCTGTATTATACGAAACGAAAGTTACAACTCAGTGACAAAATGACCGATCCCATCTTACAGTTTTGTAAGAAAAGGAAAAAGCCCACTACCTGTCAGGTAATGAGCTTTGTGGTTTTACGCTTCCGTATCATTCATATGCTGCCTGCAATACTCCTCCACCATCTGAATGAATTTCTCCGCTACCGCTATCTGTTCATCAACTTCATCCATTGTTGCGATGTAGAAGTCATCATAATCACTCGCATGCCGGATTTCCTCCACACTCGCAATTTTTCTTCCAATCTCACGTGGAAATATTTCCGTTCTGACATACTCTTTATTAAAGTTCGCCACCGCATCCTTATGCCGTCTGTACGCCACTCCATTTAATCCATGAATAGCGTTTATAGCATGGAAAACCGCATAATACGCGCGATTATTCGCGCCCTTGTACATACCGGCATCCCGGAGTAGGGCCGCAGATTTCAAGTCCTCTTTCGCGGCCTCAATCCTGTATAACACCAAATCTCTGCGGGTGCCTGTATCATCATGCAGCATAAATACTCACCCCATCCCTGTTTATATTGGCATAAAAAGGATAATTGGCTATCCACTTTTTATAATGTGCTTCACTTTTCGCTATTGGCTTAATATCAACATCGTATTCCATATTAAAGTCAAATGTCAGATCAGACAGGCGGTGTCTGAACTTCTTAATGTCCATTTCCGACAGATCAAGCAAAATCATGATATCTACATCAGAATCTGAATCATAATCTCCTCTCGCATATGATCCATACAAAATAATCTGCCGCAAATGAGAACCGTATATCCCGCACACACCGGATACATATTGCTGCATCAGTTCCTGTAATGCCTGTGGCATACGCCCACCTCCTTCTGTATGGTTTCATATACTGTTTCGACACGGCCTGCGCAGCAAATGCGCCAGCCTGTCGGGTCGTTACAACATTACTTCCCTATTCTGTCCAATTCCGACAGATTTACACTCAGACTGGATAATATTGCCTTTAATTCAATATATCTTTCATACATGGAATTGTAGGTATCTGTATTTTTTTCTATTCCCAGCATCCACTTTTGCAATCTTGAAAATTCTTCGATCGATATTTTCATCAGATCGCTATCTATCATATGCAACCCCTCCAATAGTTCACACGCAGTTACAGCAACTGTAAACTGATGCATGGCTGAATTTAATATCCTGACAATTATCAATATCAGTGTATAAACACATTGTAACATACAGGTTCCATAATGACAAGCATCCGTTATGTGGGTTGCCCAGATCGTTACCAATTATTTTACAAAAGTCAGAATAAACCAGGTGTATTTTCCCAGCTCACTCCGGACCTTCAAGGTGCCTCCCATCCCCTCCACAATGGATTTGGAAAGCGGAAGGCCGATGCCCACGCTGTTCGGATTGACCTCCTGATGGACGCGGTAGAACCGCTTAAAGATGTTGGGAAGCTCCTCCTCCGCAATCCCCATGCCCTCATCCTTCACGTAGATCCGGCTAAAGGCGCTGTTGTCTTCCACCGTGAGCCACACACGCTTTCCCTCCTCCGAGTAATCCGACGCATTTTTTAAGAGGTTGATCAGCGCTTCCGTCAGCCATTCTCCGTCACAGTTTAACACAGCCTCCTCCTCACATTCGATGAAGAGCTCCTGCCCTCTTAGTTCATAGAGATATCTCACGCCGTCCGCAGCCTGGGTAAGAACCGGAAGCAGCTTTCCGCTCCTTTTTTCAAACTGGATGGCGCCCGCCTCGATCCGCGCGAGCTTCAGCATGGACAGCACCATCCACTCCATGCGTGAGAGCTGGTTGGAGGCCTCTCCCAAGATCTGCTTCTGCTTTTCCGGCTCCGTCACCCGGTCATCCATGAGCAGGTCCACAAAAACGTTCAGGGATGCAAGCGGCGTCTTTAACTGATGGGAGATATCTGAAATGATATCCCGCAGGAAGATCTTTTCCTTCAGCTCCTTATCCCTGCTCTCCTTCAGGACCCCAACCATCTGAAAAAGCCTGGTATACAGCATTCCCACAGCTCCCTCGCGGTATTCCTCCGGGGCAAGCTCCTCATTTTTGTCGATCACGTCCTCCATGATCCGGGAGACATGCTCCATCTGTGACAGCACCCTGCTGTAATGCAGGTACAGACAGGCATAGAGCACCGCAAAAACCGCCGCGAGGCAGACAAGCTGGATCCCATTCTTGGAAGTAAACTCCCCGTACAGGCACCATGTGACGACATAAAAACACACAAGGCCTGTAAATGCCACAAGGAAATATATGATCTTAAACCGGTTCCTCTCAAAGCTGTTTTTCATGTTTCGCTCCTATTTTATCCCGCCTGCTCAGTGTTTCACGAATCGATACCCGACACCCCTCACCGTCTCGATGCAGGACGCGTCCTCGGAAAGTTTTGTCCTGAGGCGTTTCACGTACACCGACAGCGTGTTGTCATCGATAAAATTTTCCTCCGTGTCATAGACGCGCTCCAGCAGCTGCGCCCTTGTGAGCACCTGTCCTTCATGGCGCACCAGCTCCCGCAGCAGGCGCAGCTCATTGAATGTGCAGTCCACCTGCGCACCGTTATGGTACAGCAGGAAGCGGCTGTTGTTGAATTCATGGCTGCCAAAACGGTAGCACTCCTCCCGCTGCCCGGCCTCCTGCCTGTCTTCCCCCGCAGCAGCGAAAGCCCTTACAGAACCTGGCGAATAGCACCCGCTCCGCCTCAAATTCGCCGCGATCCGGGACAAAAGCTCCCGCACCCTGTAGGGCTTGGGCACATAGTCGTCCGCGCCAAGCTCCAGCCCCTGCACGATGTTCGCCTCCTCGCCCACCGCGGTGAGAAAAATGACCGGCACCATATTGCCGCTCTCCCGGATCTCCCGGCAAATCGTATAGCCGTCCCCGTCCGGCAGCATCACGTCAAGCAGCACAAGGTCCGGTCTCTCCCCGGCAACCGCGCTTCTCGCGGCAGCGGCGGTGGATGCCTTCACCACCTCATAGCCCTCGGCCTGAAGGGCGTATTCCGTTCCCATGGCGAGGGCGAAATCGTCCTCAACAAGTAAAATCTTCGCCATCCTCATCCCCCTGATTCATCTTCTCATCAAAAATCACTTCTTCGACAACCCTGACGCACTCATCGATATTCCTGCTGATTTCGCTGCCCCAAAACCGGATCACCGTCCACCCCTCAAACAATAACCGCTTGTTCACCTCATCATCCCGTTCCATGTTGCGGGAAATCTTTTTGATCCAGTACTCACTGTTATTTCCCTTTTCAAGCCTCGGCTTTAACACTTTCCAATCCTTTCCATGAAAGAACTCCCCGTCACAGAATATCGCAATCTTATATTTTGTCAGGACAATATCCGGCGTTCCCGGCAGCTTGCCATCATTTTTCCGGTATCGGTATCCCTTTTTCCAGAGGGCTTTTCTGAGCAGGATTTCAATCTTTGTGTCCTTTGACTTTATGCTCTGCATATTCTTTCTTCTCTGTTCTTTTGTGAGAGTATCCATTCTGCCACCCTCCAGTTCCGTCTCTAAAACGGCCAGCTTTGATCCGACACACTCTGTCCGGATGCCAGTGCCATATTCCCGCCTAAGACCCAGCCGGAAACGACATCCCTCTCCCTGCAGACGAAGAGGCCTTCGTTTCTGGCGCCAGCCGCCATATACAAATCCCCAGCAGCTACTTGCCCGGCTTAGCATAAGCATACAGCCTTTTCAGCAGATTGTCATCCTTCTCATAATCCGGAATGGACAGCTTTTTCCCAAATCCAAGGTATGTAGAAAATCCCAGCAGATACACCGCCATATCCATCGCCAACTCTTCATTTTCACAGTTCAGCTTTCCGGCAATTTCCCTTAATTCCTCCAAAACGGTATCATGCGGCACAGTAATTGTATTATCCGTTGATATTACTTTTGATATGGTCTTTGGAAGCTCCATACACAAATCATAAAACGCAGTTTCTGAACCGGTCACCAGTGCGTAAAACTGGTCAATGCTGACCCTTCTGATCCGCTTATGCGATACCGAAGTGCCATTTACAGTTGTTGTCCATTTGACATTCTGTGATTTCTTCGCGATTGCTTCTACCAGAAAACAAGCACAATCATCATTCTGCAATAGCTGGTTCTGCATCTTGATATATGTCTTTCCTGCAGAAGAAGAATTCATTGTGTTATGCTTGTTTTTCATTTCCACATAAACCGTTTTTACCCTGTCTCCGCCGGGAAGATAGATTCCATCCTCATTGTGGTAAATCACATCCCAGCCGCCCTCTTTGCCGTTATCAGGAACCCTACATTTGTCAATATACTGAAAAATCCTCTGGTGAAAATATCCAATATCATTATTGGCAGATTTATCCCTCTGCCTGAATATCTCATTTCCAATCAATTCATCCCAGCTATATTGATAAACATTTTTGTCAAATATCACCTTAATAGGATCCACGATATTGCTGTTAAATTTTTCAATATCAAACGGCAGCAATTTTTTATCATACTGTGCGATTGTGGCTGCGACATGCTTCGTAAAATCATCTTCCGAAATAAAACCCAGTTTCCAGCCCATTTAGATCGCCTCCCTCAATTCATTTTTATCCCCTGCCGCATCCAGCGATTTATGAATCTCCCTCGCTATTTCATATGCCAGGTTCACCGGAACCGCATTGCCTACCTGCTTATATTGCGAAGAGACATTGCCGCAGAACTCCCAGTCATCCGGAAATGTCTGGCACCGCGCGTTTTCCCTGACAGTAAATGGACGTGCCTCTGTCGGATGGCATCTTTCCGTCTGTTTCTGCGAGGGGGAAGTCAGCACTGTCAGGGACGGCTCATCAAGGCTCATTCTCCGCAGTATGCCCGTTCTTCCTCCCCCCATATTCCAGCAGCTTTTCATATAATCCTTCGCGATTTCCGGATCAATGTCCCTCCAATAACCGCCTGGAGGAACTAACTCGAATATCTTTCTTTTTTTCTCCCCGTAAGGAACGCCTGGCCCTTCCGGGCAGTCAGGCAGGATATCCCTTAATACCGGCTTGTAATCATGCTCCTTAGGAAATGCATATGTGATTTCCTTCATCAAGTCTTTGCGGATCCCTATCGTGATCAGCCTCTCCCTCTTTTGCGGAACTCCATAGTCCCATGCGTTCAGTATTTTTTTATCAATGGCATACCCTGCATGCTCAAAGATGCCCAGCATGGTTTCATATGTTTTTCCATGATCATGCGTCAGCAGCCCTCTCACATTTTCAAACAAAAACATCTTGGGCTGCAGCTTTTCCAAAAACATGGCGTAATGATAAAACAGTGTCCCCCTTGCATCTTCTAATCCCAGTCTTTTCCCCGCATATGAAAATGCCTGACATGGTGCCCCTCCGGAAAGCAGATCCAGTTCTCCCCTCTTCAATCCAAAGTATTCCTCTAAATCAAGACAGGAAATATTGGCTATGTCATCATGGATCACATTCCAGTCAGGACGGTTTTTTTTCAGCGTATCCGCAGCGTCTTTATCAAATTCAATTAATCCAATGGTATGAAATCCAGCTTTTTCCACTCCTAAAGCCAATCCTCCGGCTCCTGCAAAAAGTTCAATTGACGTCTTCATGTTCATCCCTCTTTCCATTATCTGTCTGCCATCTCCCCTATAAACCATAGTTTATATCTGACTCCTTATGAAACCTGCCAATTCACGCATACCGGATCCCATCCTTTCTGATATTCTGATAAAATGGTGATGCTATAAGATACCTGTTAAATTCATCATAGCTTTGTACAATTGTAGCAAATAACAGCTGGTAATCATATTTTTCATCCAGCTTATGAATGGTCGCATGCATCTTCTTTCTCTCATTCGATGTTTCCTCCTTTGGCACATCAAGAAGGATCATGATATCCACATCACTTCCGTTTTCAAAATCACCTCTGGCACAGGAACCGTAAAGTATCACCTCTTTTAATTTGTTCCCATAAATTTCTATTGCACTTTCCGCATATTCTTTCATGGCATTATCTATCATAGTTTTTGTAATCATTATGATCCCCCTCCCACATATACGTTACCCGCTGTTATCACTGCCTCCCCCGTTCCCAGAAAATAAAACCGGCTCTCCAGTTCCCAGGTCACCGCAAGCTGCAGGCCGATCTCGAACATCCGTCCGGTAAGCCTGTGATACGAAAGACCCGGTTCCCACGGAATGCCGGCCACATACTCCCGCTCCCTGGCAGTGAGCCCCGAAAGCCAGCTTTCCGGAATGCCGGAGGAGCCGCACCGTCCGAAGGGACAGAGCATATAGGACTGCGCCTCCCCGTTTTTTTCCAGCAGCTTAAGCAAAAGCCTCCGCAGATCCCCCCTGCTCATCTTCCCGGGGTGGATCACGGAAAAGGAGTCCTCCCCGGCCGGAAGCCTTCTCAGCAAAATCCCGGTCTCTGTCATATAGGCATAGACCGTCCGCTCCACCCTGCTCCTTGCGGTCGGATAATCAAGCCTTTCCACGATCTGATCCACAGACAAACCGCTGTCCACCAGATGCCGGATGGCGCTCCCGCTGGCCGCATCATACATAAAATTGGAGAGCGCCTCCTGAAAAAAACGTGATTCCTTTTCCAAGCGCGCTCCCCCCTTCCTGAACATAGATTCCGTCATGCAAGGTATACGATCCATTTATTTTCTAGTAACAGTTCCCCCTTCAACCAATACACAGGCTCCCGGAGGATAGTTTATTTGCAACGGAGGGCTATTTGCGAACGCCGGTCCTTGGTGAGCTGACGAAGGAAGCGAACCTATGCTAGAGGTCCTTAGCATTCGGCAACGCCGAATGGTTAGTACCTCTGTATGCACCGTGGGAAATAAACTTGATGCATAAAAATGTATAACCGCGAGTGCTGTACCGCTGCGTGAGCAACTAAGCGGAAGCGTGCCCGGAGTGCAAATGAACTATCCGTCGGGGGCCGTCCGGTATGCAACAGATTCGTCAAAAGGAGAATCGCTGCATTTTCTGTTACCTCTTCTCCACGCCGAGCGTAACCTTCTCGCCGTTGATATTCCACTCCTTCGTGTATCCGGAAAGCGCATCCAGCACGATATCGGCAGCCAGCACATCTCCGGCTACTTCCTCCCGGTTTCTCTTAAGGATCTCCGCGATCTTCTCATTTCCCTGCGAGAAGAGCGTGATCTGATCCATCACCTCGAAGCCTGCCTCCTTGCGCATGGTCTGTACCTTGGAAATGATCTCACGCACGAAGCCCTCCTCGATGAGTTCCTCCGTCAGGTTGGTGTCAAGCACGACAGTCACAGCGGCATCGGCCTCTGTCACATAGCCCTCCGTCTGCGCGATCTCAATGAGCAGGTCCTCCTCAGAAAGCGATACCTGCACGCCGTTCGCGTCAAAGGTCAGAGCGCCCTCGGATTTCAATTCCGCCATGGCTGCATTGCCGTCCACGCCGGACAGGTACTGGCGGATCGCGCCAAGCTGTTTGCCATACTTCGGTCCCACCGTCTTAAGCTGCGGCTTAAAGCTGTAGGAGCTGAAGGAGGAAACGTCATCCCTGAATTCCACTGCCTTGACATTGAGCTCCTCCTCAATGATCGTGCGGTAAAACTCAGAAAGCTCCCTCGGCGCCTTCACGAACATCGTGCCGATGGGCTGGCGGTTCTTGATGTTGGCTGTGTTTCTGGCAGCGCGTCCAAGGGCCACAATGCGGAGCACCTCATCCATCGCCGTCTCCAGCTCCCGGTCCACAAGCTTCTCATCCACCTGCGGGAAATCGCACAGGTGCACGCTCTTCGGCGCATCCTGATCCACACCGCGCACCAGATTCTGATAAATATCCTCTGTCATGAACGGGATCATAGGCGCCGCAACCTTGCAGATCGTCACAAGGGCGGTGTAGAGCGTCATGTAAGCGTTGATCTTGTCCTGCTCCATGCCCTTTGCCCAGAAGCGCTCCCTGGACCTTCTCACGTACCAGTTGCTCATGTCGTCCACAAACTCGCTCATCGCCCTCGCGGCCTCCGGGATCCGGTACGCGCCCAGGTTTTCATCCACCGCGCGGATTACGGAATTGAGCTTGGACAGAAGCCAGCGGTCCATCACCGGAAGCTTCTCATAGTCGAGCGTATATTTCGTGGGATCAAATTCGTCAATATTCGCGTACAGCACATAGAACGCGTAGGTGTTCCAGAGTGTGCCCATGAATTTGCGCTGTCCCTCAATTACTGCGTCCTCATGGAAACGGTTTGGCAGCCAGGGCGCGGAATTCGTGTAGAAATACCACCGGATCGCGTCCGCTCCGTATTTGCCAAGCGCCTCCATCGGATCCACCGCGTTGCCCTTGGACTTGCTCATCTTCTGTCCGTCCTTGTCCTGCACATGGCCGAGCACGATGACATTTTTATAGGGCGCCTCATTGAAGATCAGCGTGGAGATCGCCATCAGGGAATAAAACCATCCTCTGGTCTGGTCCACCGCCTCGGAGATAAAGTCTGCCGGGAAGTTCTCTTTAAAGATGTCCTCATTTTCAAATGGATAATGCCACTGCGCGAAAGGCATGGAGCCCGAATCAAACCAGCAGTCGATCACCTCCGGCACCCTGTGCATCTCGCCGCCGCAGTCCGGACATTTGATCGTCACAGCGTCGATATACGGACGGTGCAGCTCAATGTCCTCCGGGCAGTTGCCGCTCATTTCCTTTAACTCCGCGATGGAGCCGATGGCATGGCGCTTCCCGCAGGAGCACTCCCAGATGTTAAGCGGCGTACCCCAGTAGCGGTTTCTGGAAAGTCCCCAGTCCTGCACATTTTTGAGCCAGTCACCAAACCTTCCCTTGCCGATGGACTCCGGGATCCAGTTGACCTTGTCATTGTTGGCCACCAGGTCGTCCCGTACCGCCGTCATCTTGATGAACCAGGTATCCCTCGCGTAATAGATCAGCGGCGTGTCGCATCTCCAGCAGAACGGGTAGTCATGCTCGAATTTCGGCGCGTCAAATAACAGACCGCGGTTGTCGAGATCCACCAGCACCTTCGGATCCGCGTCCTTCACAAAGAGTCCGGCAAACGGCGTCTCCTCTGTCATATTGCCCTTGCCGTCCACGAACTGGACAAAGGGAAGGTCATATTTTCTTCCCACATTGGCGTCATCCTCACCAAAGGCAGGCGCGATATGCACGATACCGGTACCGTCTGTCATCGTTACATACTCGTCGCAGGTGATATAGTGTCCCTTCTTGTTCTGCTTCGCAGCGCTCTCGGCCGCACACTCAAATAGCGGCTCATACTCCCTGCGCTCTAAGTCCGTTCCGGCAAATGTCTCCAGCACCTCATATGCCGGTCGATCCTCTGTGGCGAGCTTTCCAAGCACCTGGTCAAGCAGCGCCTGCGCCATGTAATAGGTGTAGCCGTCCGCCGCCTTGACCTTGCAGTAGGTCTCCTCAGGATTCACGCAGAGCGCGACATTGGATGGCAGCGTCCACGGTGTTGTGGTCCACGCGAGGAAATAGGCGTCCTCGCCCACCACCTTGAACCGTACCACAGCAGAGCGCTCCTTCACGGACTTGTAGCCCTGCGCCACCTCATGGCTGGAAAGCGGGGTGCCGCAGCGCGGGCAATAGGGAACGATCTTGAAGCCCTTGTAGAGCAGGCCCTTATCCCAGATCTTTTTGAGCGCCCACCACTCAGACTCAATAAAATCATTGTGATAGGTGACATAGGGATCGTCCATGTCGGCCCAGAAGCCGACCTTGCCGGAAAACTCCTCCCACATGCCCTTATATTTCCATACAGACTCCTTGCATTTCGTGATAAACGGATCCAGGCCGTACTCCTCGATCTGCTCCTTGCCGTCGATTCCCAGGAGCTTTTCCACCTCAAGCTCCACCGGCAGCCCGTGGGTGTCCCATCCAGCCTTTCTTATGATCTTGTGTCCCTTCATCGTCTGGTACCGCGGGATCATGTCCTTGATGACGCGCGTCAGCACATGGCCGATGTGCGGCTGTCCGTTTGCGGTTGGAGGCCCGTCATAGAAGGTGTAGACTGGCTGTCCCTCCTTCTCCTCTACCGACTGCTCAAAGATACGGTTCTCCTTCCAGAAATCAAGCGTTTTCTGTTCTCTCTCCACAAAGTTGAGATTGGTTGATACTTTTTCGTACATAACCTTGCTGTCCTTTCCATAAAAATAATAATGCCCTTTCCATCCTGTATCAGGACGAAAAGGGCAACTGTTCGCTATACCACCTAATACAATGTACGCCATCGGGAGCTTGCGCCATATGAACTGCTTAGAGGCTGCCACCCGCTTTGTAACCCGCTGCCAGAACAACCAGGCAGCATACGCAGCGCGTGAAAACCTCCGCGGGACACTTCCTTCCCTCCGGATACAGGGTTTCTGTAACGGGAAACAGCCGTTGAAGCCTACTTGGCAGTCCGGGCATGCCCCCTGCCGTTCAGTTCAAAACTCAGGAGTGATCTTCCGGCCTCCGTACTCCCGCCTGCCTTCCACCA
>CAMHJT010000057.1 GCA_946185495.1 uncultured Clostridiaceae bacterium
CATAAGAGAACACTCTGTTGCGTGAAACATTTGTTGTTTCCTTCAATATCCCTGCCTGAACCAGTTTTCCCACAGCGACCGAAATCGTGTTATAACTTACCCCAAGATCAGCTGCCGTTCTTTTGATATCAATGATGGGATACTGCTCTATGTAATCAAAGACTCTTCTTACGTTATCATTCTTTCTCACTGTGACAGGAAGCCTTCGAATATTACCCTCATGGAGTGCGGACAGTTTTTCAACACTAGCCAGTGAATCCTTTGCCGCTGCCGATACTGCTTCAAGAAAGAATCCGACCCACTGCTCATAATTTCCGCTTCTTCTTACCTCTGAAATACGATCATAGTATTCTACCTGGTTCTTTTTCAAAAAATAAGAAATATAAATAATCGGTTTGGAGATATATCCCTGTTCCATGAGTGCCCGTATCCTGGCTTCCAGTTCTTCAATTATATCTGAATTATCCTGTGCAGGATTTTCCATACCTATCACGCCCCTTATTTGACATGGATAATACCCTTAATGCGCTATTTGCAACTTGTTCTGAAGGTTCTGAAAATTCTCCAACGCGCTCTGAAGGTTCTCAATAATATCCTCTGCCAATACATCCGGTGATGGAAGACTGTCAAGATCAGTCAGCGATTTATCCTTGATCCAGAATATATCAAGACTCGTCTTGTCTCTTTCAAGCATATCTGCTGCTTTAAACCTTCTCCACCTTCCATCCGGATTCTCCTCCGACCATGTCTCCTTCCGTTCGTGCTTTTTTTCCGGATTAAAGCAGCTCACAAAGTCATCCAGATCCGACTCCTTCATCGGATTCTGCTTAAGTGTAAAATGAACATTGGTGCGGAAATCATAAATCCAAATGTCCCTTGTCTGCATATCCGGGCTGGCAGGTCTCTTGTCGAAAAATATCACGTTTGCCTTAACACCCGGCTTATAGAAAATACCGGTCGGGAGTCGCAAAATCGTATGCAGATCCGTGGTCTGCAGAAGCTTCTTTCTCACGGTCTCACCGGCACCGCCTTCAAACAATACATTATCCGGCACAACAACCGCAGCCTTACCGGTCGCTTTCAGGATCGTATTGATATGCTGTACAAAGTTGAGCTGTTTATTCGAACCTGTTGCCCAGAAGTCCTGCCTGTTATATACCAGATCCTCATCCTCCTGCTCTCCCTCCTCGTTCGTAAAGGAAATGGATGATTTCTTTCCAAAAGGTGGATTTGTGAGCACATAATCCACCCTGTATCCCGGATCCGTGAGAAGAGCATCCCCCAGAGTGATGGGCACATCACCGTACAGATCTCCGATGTTATGCAGATACAGGTTCATTAGCGCCATCTTATAAGTAGTCGGGACAAGCTCATTTCCGTAGAATGCCCTCTTTTTAAGAAACTCCTTTGCCTCTCTGTCCAGTGTATACCCACTATCCGTGCTGATAAACTCCTGAGAAGCAAGGAAAAAACCGCCGCTTCCACAGCACGGATCTGCAATCGTTTTATTCGGTTCAGGTCTCATGCACCTGACCATCGCACGGATCAACGGCCTCGGAGTGAAATATTGACCGGCTCCGGACTTGACATCCTCTGCATTTTTCTGAAGCAGTCCCTCATATATCTCGCCCTTAACATCGGAAGACATGAAAACCCACTTCTCGCCATCGATCATCTGCACCACCCGGTATAGGATAGCCGCATTCCTGATCTTGTTAGATGCCTGATTGAATATCTTCCCGAGAATACCGCCCTGCTCTCCAAGCTTTTCTAGTGTGTTTTTATACTGTGTTTCCAGCTCAGCACCCTTAAGCGTATTCATATCCGCCCATCCATAACCCTTGGGGATCCCCGTCTCACGTTTGTATGGCGGTTTTGAATACTCATCTGACATTTTCAAAAAGATAAGATATGTCAGCTGCTCAAGATAGTCACCATAGGAAACGCCGTCATCCCTGGCGGATTACAAAGTCCCCATACCTTGGATATGATTGCAGATGTATTTTCACTCGACATCCTCTGTATCCTCCATTTCTGATCTTTCATGTTTTATAAGCCATTTACCATTTTTCTGTGCCCCTTCTCTGTAAATCTGCCCGGATTCCCTCATTTTATCCAGAATATTTCTAACACGTTTAACTGAAATCCCCATAATACCTGACATATTCATTATTGTTGCACTAGGATTCTGCTTGATGATTTCCAAGACTTTTTGCGTTTCTGTTCCCTCGAATATTTCTACGCCCTTTTCTGTGCCTTTTTCTGTGGCCTCAACTATTTTTATACCTTTTTCTGTGCCTTTTTCACCGAATTTCGCCGAACTTTTATCGTTCTTTTTTCTGTCATCACCGACATTTTCACCGCCGGCCTTCCGATTCTCCAATAGCAACGGCTTACGGAAGAGATTCACGCGGAATGTTTCCGGCATCTCAATAAACTCCGGTTCAGGAAGACCATATTCTATTGCAGAGATGCGAATCCTTTGGAGTCCGGTACCCCATGCTTCGATCAGGCCTATCTGGTTGAACACATTTGCAACAACCCTGTTTCTGAGCTTTGAATGTCCCTGAAGCGCTTCTTCAAATGTCAGTCCATTATATAGCCCTCCGGGCGAAGTCACTTCCAGCCTGTCATCATAAATCGCAACCTGAACGCATGATTCATCTGTCATCAGCCTGTGACAATGCGCATTGACGATCATCTCCCTGATAGCCGCCACGGGAAGTTCATATGCTTCCTTTCTCTGTATCCCCTCTATCTTGGCACCAAGTCGTATATTCCTTAACACGAAGCTTATCGCTTCATCAATCTGTTCATAGAGTGGTCCGGTATACTCCCGTTTATCGAGGAACACATTTCTGTCTGTCCCCTTAAATACCGCACACTGAGTCCTTGAGAATCGGAAATAATCTGATGTCAGGAGCACAAATGCATTGGACGCCAGATAACCGTCATTGCTTTTCTTGAGCACCTTCCAGTTTTCAAGATTTGCTCTGGTAACGGCTGGCAACTTTTCAGAAAGATTATTTTGATCTTGAATTTCTTTCCTCCGCCTATTCATATCCCTGCAGAGCTTTTTTATCGCGTTTTCGGTAACCTTATATCCCACACAGGTCAGTTCATCCCATGAGATCTTTGAGCCCTCCATCTCCAACTCCTTTATCTTTTCCGGAGATGCAAGCCGCGTTGTACCGCCGACGCGAATATAAGTACCTTCCTCTTTCCCCTTGGATTTTAAAAAATATGGTCTATGAGGTTCAGGCGCAACCGTAACCACAATGACCGTTTTCCTTTCCACTGTGCTCGGTTCTATCTCAGGTATGATCTGAGGTTCACAGGAATCGGAAATTGCATTTGCAATGCTATCCATCACCTGAAAAAGAATGGATTCATCAATACCCACAATCTCCCTCGTTTCATCCACCACTCCGAAGATCAGTTTTCCTCCCTGCGTATTGGCATATGCAACTACAGTCTTGGTATACTTCTCGGATTTTCTGGGAAGTTCTTCCTTAAACTCTGTATTTTTTGATTCCCCACGGACAATTTCTTCAATCGTCATATGCCGACCTCCTCTTCTCCCGCCTCAAGGCATTCGCCTTAAGGTGGCAGAACTTTTTATAATCTTCCCTCAAAGGCTTCTTTTAATATGCTCTGACGCATGGACTTAATCTGTAGAAGCGTAGAGTCTAACGTCTTCTCAATATCTCTTGTATACTCGCTCACCACATTCTGATTGAAGAACGCAAAAGTCCTCTTGTCCGGCGTTGCAGTAAGCCCGATGATAAATGCATCAAAATATTCCAGCACCTGACTCCACACGTTATAGATGGATCGGTGACATTCATCAACGATAATACAGTCGAAGAATTCCGGGGGATATTTCTCGTTATATACAACTTCCTTTGGCGCTTTGCTCTCAGCCGTCACATACTCTGAAAACGGTGTCTCCTCTGCATGTTCGTCCAGCTCTTCCCCTTTCAATATCGAATACATCCTTTGGATCGTGCTGATATAAACCTGGATATTCTCAGGCATGCGAGATGATTTCAGGCGGTATAGTCCATAGATATCCGTAAAAGGTCTGTGGTCGTCATTCGGAATATATGCTCTGAATTCCTGTTCAGCCTGCTCTCCGAGACTTTTGATGTCCACAAGAAAAAGGATCCGATTCATTCTTCCATATTTAAGAAGCCTGTAAGCCGCCGTAATTGCCGTAAAAGTCTTACCTGCGCCCGTAGCCATCTGGATCAGTGCTTTCGGTCGGTTTTCAGCAAATGAAACATCCAGATTATGAATGGCTTTGACCTGACAGTCACGGAATCCGGTCGTATCAAGCTCCGGAAGATGTTTTAAGTTATTTCGGATTGTATACTGATAGGCGAGAAGCCTACGCAGCGTCTCAGGTTTATGGAAGGAAAAAATCGTTCTTGATCTGTACTTTTCATCCCTGTAATCCGTAAACCTTGTAAGCTTCCCCGTCGCCTCATAAGCAAACCTGATCATGTAATCGGCTTTGATCCATTTGAATGTGCTGTTTGCATATCTGGATGTCTGACCTTCCACTGTCGTAATGTCTTCGCCCTTTTCCTCCCTCTTTGCCTCGACAATGCCCACCGGTTCGCCATCCACAAAAAGAGCATAATCCACCTCCCCTGCGCTGGTCGGAAACTCCCTGACAGCCACACCAAGTGACGCTGAAAGATTAAGCTCTTTCATATCCTGAATGATCCATCCGGCTTGTTTAAGTTTTTCATCTATATCTAGCCGCGCCTTTTCCTCGGGAGTCATAATTACACCCCTTTCTCGTGAATGCTATTTTCCGTCTGTTTCCGTAGGTATTGACTCAGCAATATCTTCCAGATTACAGTTTAGGGCTTCGCATATTCTCAAAAGTACATCAGTTGTAACATTTTCGCCCTTTCCAAGCTTTGCCAGTGATGATGAACTGATTCTGGCAACTGTCCTCAAATCTGTCTTCTTCATACCTTTGTCAATCAGTAACTTCCATAATTTGTTGTAACTCATCTTCATAGGCGGTACCTTTTCCATAAAAATAAATCATTATCGGACTCATGATTCATTACAGCTTCACTTCAAAAACGTACAAAATCACAGGAGATATTGTACTATGCAGACGTCCGATTGTCAAACATTTATTTCGCAAAAAGGACTTTCTTCCTGTCCTCTTACTCCTGCAAGAAGCTCCTGATGGATTTCTCTTAAAAGCCTGTTGCATAAAGGCAGCTTATCCAGTCTTCCTATCGCGTATGTACAGGCTCTCACATAATTAACGACATCTCCAACATCGAGATTTGTTACCAATTCACCTGATCTACCCATACAAACCCCTTTCTTTTTGAAAGAACAGCTCTATCGTACATCGTATATTTCAAATTGTAAAGCACTTGTTGAAATATAAACTGTATTTTCCGTTTTTTATTTCAAATTACAACGCCACCTCGTCTTTGCAATTATCCTTCAGGAATCCCCGGAAGGTGTTGCATTTCCTTTCGTGATATGCTATGGTGTACCAGATACAGACAATGCATACTGCCTCTAAGGCAGGGAAAGGTCGTAACAACATGGCATACGAAGATTACATAAAAGCACAGAAACTGGGCCTTAAGGCCTTTAAATCCAATACCGCCAGGGGCGTATACCCCTATCTTCCCGTTTTGGACGAAATTTTATCCATGGCAGACCTTGAGGGGGAGGTCTATCTCGGAGTAAATGACATTCCGCTGGACCAGGTGGTGGGCACCAGCAATGTGGGGCGCACCCAGGCATTTGCCTCCAATTTCATGCCGCTGCTGCGCTACGGAACTGAGTTTTCCGCCAAATGGTCCCATCTGGTGGACGCGCAGATCAGCGAGGGGATCCATGACGCCATCAAGGTGTACGAATACATGAACCGTTATTATGTCGTTGAGGGCAACAAGCGGGTGAGCGTCCTCAAATTTCTGGACTGCCCCACGATCACGGCTGAGGTGACAAGAAAGGTTCCCAAGCGGACCGATGATCCGGAAAACCAGCTCTACTATGAGTTTATGGATTTTTATAAGATTACCAAGATCAATTACCTGCAGTTTTCCAATCCGGGCAGCTATCACAAGCTGCTGGAGGCCATCGGCAAAACGGACGAGGCACCCTTTACGGATGATGAGTACAAGGATTTCACCTCCTTCCACGCCGGATTCCAGAAAGCCTATTGGGAAAAGGGCGGCAGGAGCCTCCAGAACATCACCTGCGGGGATGCCCTGCTCTTCTTCCTCTCCCTCTACCCCTATGACCAGTGCAGGGATATGACAAGCGCAAAGATCAAGGAACAGCTCGACAAAATCTGGACGGAGATCATACAGCTTGGGGCGGATGACAATGTATCCCTGCTTATGGATCCCACAGAGGAGACAAGAATCGTGCGCTCGATGTTAAACATTATCAAGCCGATCAAGAAAAAGACCGTCGCCTTTGTCTATGACAAGGATCCGGCGATCTCGCCCTGGACCTACGGGCATGAGTTGGGACGCCTCCACCTCGATGAGGTATTTGCGGACGCCATAGAGACGCAGGCCTTTATCACAGACGATACGGACGAGGAGGCTGACGCGCTGCTGCAGGCGATCTGCGAGAGCGGCTATGAGATTATCTTCACGGTCACGCCGAAGCTGATCAAGGCCTGCCTGAAGGTGGCAGCCAGCTTCCCCAACGTGAAGATCCTAAACTGCTCCCTGAATTCCTCCCACACGACAGTGCGCACGTACTACACCCGCATGTATGAGGCAAAGTTTCTGACCGGAATCGTCGCCGGCGCGATGTGCGAGGGCAACAAGATCGGATACGTGGCTGATTATCCGATCTACGGCGTCGCGGCCAATATCAACGCCTTCGCGCTGGGCGCGCAGATGGTCAATCCAAGGGCAAAAATTTATCTCGCGTGGTCAACCATGCAGGATTTCAACACAGACAAGTACTTCACGGAGGAGGGCATCACCTATATCTCCTCCAAGGACATGGTCTCGCCGGCAGGAGATGACCGGCAGTTCGGCCTTTTTGAAGAGACAGGCGACACCAAGGTCAATCTTGCCATGTCCATCTACCACTGGGGTGCCTTTTACGAGGAGCTGATCAACACCATCCTGCGCGGTTCCTGGCAAGTGGAGGAATCCGGCGACACCAAGGCACTCAACTACTGGTGGGGGCTTTCCGCTGGCGTCATTGACGTGATCTGCTCCTCCAATCTCCCGCCCAGCAACGCCAAGCTCATCGACCTGATGAAGCGGGCGATCTCTACGGGAAACTTCCACCCCTTTGCCGGCCAGCTTCTGGATCAGGAATCCAACGTGCGGTGCAAGGATACAGAGATCCTGACGCCGGAGGAGATCATGAACATGAACTGGCTCTGCGACAATGTGATCGGGCACATTCCTTCCCTGGAGGAGCTGGTGCCGGAGGCACGTCCTGTGGTGCAGCTTCGGGGCCTAAATACGGTAACGGATAAGGGGGGAACGTCTTTGCTATGAACATACTCGTACTTGCCGATGAAGAATCCAAGTACCTGTGGGACTACTTTGAAAAAAGTAAGCTGGAAGGTATTGATTTGATTATTTCCTGTGGGGACTTAAAACCGCAGTATCTGTCATTTCTCGCGACATACGCCAAGGCGCCTGTGCTCTATGTGCATGGAAACCATGACGGAAAATATGAAGATACGCCTCCGGACGGCTGTATCTGCATCGACGACGACATCTACGTACACAACGGGATCCGGATCCTCGGCCTTGGGGGATGCCGGTGCTATAATTTCGGATCCTACCAGTACACGGAAAAACAGATGCAAAAACGTGTCAGAAAGCTGTTCTGGAAGCTTCGAAAACATCAGGGCTTTGATATTCTGGTGACGCACGCGCCCGCCCTGCAGTTCAACGACGGGGAGGATCTGCCCCACATGGGCTTTCAGGTCTTCCGAGACCTGCTGGACAAATACAGGCCCAGGTTCTTCCTGCACGGGCACGTCCACCTGTCCTACAGCTGGAAATTAAAGCGCGTGTGCAGCTACCACGGCCATACCATCGTGATCAACGGGTATGAGCGCTATACCTTTGATTATGACGACCTGACGCCGCTGCAGGCGGAAGACGCCGTCACAGGACCCTGATAAAGCCCTTCCCGGAGCAAGCATACGCTGTGCCTGCCGCAGCGAATCGGACAGGGAATCATACACGGACTTTCACTACTTCTGCCTCTCATACACTGTGCCTGCCGCAGCAAATCGGGCAGGGGGATTCATCCGCCCCTGCCCGCCGCGCGGGGTGCGTCCGGATCCAGCCGGAATATTTCCTTACAATCCCCTGCGCACTAAAAAAATCCCGTAAACCGCAGCCGCGATTTATGGGATTTTTTATGTAACTGCTGAGTAGTTACTTTTTTATTTCAGATGTAGAAGAGGATATCCTCATACTGCGGGAATGGCCAGTACGCCTTATCCACCAGGTTCTCAAGCCGGTCTGCAGGCTTCCTGATCTCCTCCATCGCCGGAAATACCTCATCATGGAAGCATATGGCAGCCTTCTCCATGTCATACTCCAGCTTCAGCGCCTTTTTGTCCAGCGTCTCCAGCTTTTTCACAGCGTCCACAAGCAGCGCCAGATCCTTCGTAATCTTTTTCAGGATTTCCTCCTGCACAGAGGTATCCATTCCAATCGCTTTCAGGTCCTTCACGCCTCCAGCCATATCACCCGCGTACCGCATGACAGCCGGAATGATCTGCTTTTTGGACATATCCAGCATGGTTTTGGCCTCAATATTGATCTGCTTCGCGTAATTCTCGTAGTAGATCTCTGCCCTCGACTCCAGCTCGGCCTTGCTCAGCACGCCAAACTTCTCGAACATGGCGATGTTTTCTTCCTTCCGGTAGGCGTCCACAGCGTCCACAAGCGAGGTGATATTGGGAAGTCCTCTGCGCGCAGCCTCCTCCACCCACTCCTGGGAATAGCCGTTTCCATTGAAAATGATCCGCTTGTGCTTCGCGATCAGCTCCTTGATTTTGTCATGTACCGCCAGGTCAAAATTGTCCGCCTGCTCCAGCTCATCCGCGATCTGGCACAGGGAATCCGCGACGATGGTGTTCAGGATGATATTCGGCGTCGCGATGGACTGGGTCGAACCCACCATGCGGAACTCAAATTTATTGCCGGTAAAGGCAAAGGGCGAGGTGCGGTTCCGGTCTGTCGCGTCCTGACGGAAGGACGGCAGGGTGGCCACGCCTGACTCATACGGCTTGCCCTTCAGGGAGCTGGTCGCCTCCCCGGTTGTGTCCAGCTGCTTCAGCACGTCGTCAAGCTGCTCTCCCAGAAAGACTGAAATGATGGCAGGCGGCGCTTCATTCGCGCCCAGCCTGTGGTCATTTCCAACAGAGGCCGCGGAAAGCCGCAAAAGATCCGCATGCTCATCCACCGCTTTCAGGATGGCCGTCAGAATCAGCAAAAACTGCACATTGTCATGCGGCGTCTTACCCGGCTCCAGGAGGTTGATCCCGTCGTCGGTTCCCATGGACCAGTTATTGTGCTTGCCGGAGCCATTGACGCCCGCGAACGGCTTCTCATGCAGCAGGCACGCCAGATTGTGCCGTTCCGCCACCCGCTTCATCGTCTCCATGATGAGCTGGTTGTGGTCTGTCCCGATATTTGTCGTGGCATAGATCGGCGCAAGCTCATGCTGGCAGGGTGCAACCTCATTGTGCTGCGTCTTGGCGCTGATTCCCAGCTTCCAGAGCTCGATATTTAAATCCTGCATATAGGAGAGCACCCTCTCCCTCACCGTTCCGAAATAATGGTCATCCATCTCCTGCCCTTTGGGCGGCATGGAGCCAAACAGCGTCCTGCCTGTGAAGATCAGGTCCTTCCGCTTCGCGTAATCATCCTTATCGATCAGGAAATACTCCTGCTCCGGTCCCACATAGGTCATCACCTTGGTGGTCGTGGTATTGCCAAACAGCCTGAGGATCCGGAGCATCTGCCCGCTCACAGCCTCCACGGAGCGCAGCAGCGGAATCTTCTTGTCCAAAGACTCCCCTGTATAAGAGGAAAACGCCGTCGGAATGCATAAAATCGTGCTGCCGTCCGGTGACTCCTTGATGAACGCGGGCGAGGTGCAGTCCCAGGCGGTATATCCCCTCGCCTCATTGGTCGCCCGAAGCCCTCCGGACGGAAAGGAGGAAGCGTCCGGCTCACCCTTGATCAGCTCCTTGCCGGAAAACTCCATCAACACCTTGCCGTCCTGCGTTGGATTGATGAAGGAATCATGCTTCTCCGCTGTAATCCCGGTCATAGGCTGGAACCAGTGGGTGTAATGGGTGGCTCCCTTTTCCATCGCCCAGTCCTTCATGGCGTTTGCCACCGTATCCGCAATGGCCGGATTTAATTCCTTTCCCAGTTCAATGGTCTTTTGCAGCTCCTTATAGACTGCCTTGGGAAGACGTTCCCGCATCGCAGCTTCATTAAATACGTTGGAGCCAAATATTTCCGTTACATTTACTTTTTCACTCATCTTCTCTTTTCTCCTTCTATAAAAATCAAGCCTTTAGACATTTGCGAAACGATGTACTTTTTCGATCGGCTCCTGGCAGGATCTATATTTTTTCTTGGCTAACGTTCCTAATGCCGGCGAAAAAACATAGATCCTGCCAGGAGTCTCAGTCTACATTTTGAGTTTTGCATTAACGCGAAATCAAGTTTTATCTCTCCTGCCTGCAGCGATCTTCTCCCTCCGATCCGCGTAAAAATCCGCGTACTCCTGCGAGATCAGCTGCCCGCGCACCAAGTTCTCCAATGTCACCAGAAACTCCCGTCTGGGAATTTCGGCATAACAGAATTCTCCCAGCGTCTTCTCCACGCTGTCCTTATATTCCGTAATGCTGTACACGCGGTCACGGTACAAAATATGCGCCGCATATACACGCTTGAAATAACCGTTGAGTTTTTCATTTTTTGTGATCTTATCCTGCGGCATAAAATTCAAACAGAGCAGATCCAGCACCTGCGCCGCGGACCGGTTAGAGATACGGATATCCGGATAGATCATATACAGGTTCTTGTGCCGTACCCGGCTGTTCTTATCCTTCGACGGAAAGTAATCCGGCAAATATTCCGCAAACACCTTTGTGACCAGGTTCTCCTTCTGAAACGCCCTGTACTCCTTCTCCTTCTCCGCCGGCACCTCCGGCACATAATCCATATGCCGGATCAGATCCCTGGAAATGCTGATCCGCCTCGGCTCCTTCTCTAACAGCAGCAAAAACACCTTGCTGTTCGCCCTCCAGATAAAGGCCGGGCACTGTTTGATGTGATAGGACTTGGAATAGTCAACGATAATGGGCCGGTGATCCTTTCGGATGTGGTATTTGCGCCGCAGCTTTTTCATCACCTGCTCATTGTAATACGCAAACCTCTGCTCATCCTCTTCCTCGCCCTGCTCATTATCTGCCCTATCCTTTCCGTTCCTGTCACGCCCGGGCAGCTCCTCCTGCTCCTCCTTTACCTGCTCGTCTTTTTCCTCTTTCTCCCTGATGACCTTCTGTGCGGACATGGCCTGCACCGTATCTTTCTTTCCGTGCTGGTCCACCTCTGCCACAAAATCCTCATCCACCAGAGTAAAGGACTGGGAAATGATCACAGCCGCCACTCCAAAGAGCAGTCCCACAATAAAAAGCAGGAACATTCCTTTCAGCCCCGAGACCACGATCAGGATCACGGCGATCAGGGAGCACGCGATCACGCTCCCGATACATTTTCTCGTTGTGGAATCCCCATATCGCAATGCATTCCAAATCCTGTTCATCCGATCTCCTTCCTGATCCTGTCTCTTTAAAACCCACTGTGGAATAAACCTTTTCATTTGCCAGGATATTCCTATACAGTTCCTTCCTCCTTATTTTGAAAACATCATATTCCCCAAAAATCAATATATCTTTTCTATTATAACACCAAGCGAGCCACAATGCAAATTTTGATCCCTGCATATTTGTCCTTTCGCCCACCCTTTTCGTAGCAGTTCCAACCTCCAGCCAATACACAGGCTCCCAAAGGATCGTTTATTTACAACGGAGGGCTATTAGCAAAACTCAAAAAGTAGATTCCGGCTTCAAGCAGAATATATGTTTTTTCGCCGGCATTAGGAACGTTAGCCAAGAAAAAATATATATCCTGCCTGGAGCCGGTCAAAAAAGTACATTATTTCACAATCGTCCAGATTGTTCATCTGCAATAGATGTCTATTTGCGAAACTGCCGCCCCGTATGGTCGATCCCATATCCCTCCGTATAGATCAGGGAAGAAAGCGGCACAAACGAATACCCTTTTTCCTCCAGCCCTGTGAGCACCCCATCGAGCGCGTCCCTTGTATATTTCGATCCGTTATGGAGCAGGATAATACTGCCGTTTTTCAGATCCTTATGCTCACAGACGGTTCGGATGATGGAATCCTTTCCGTAATCCTTCCAGTCCAGGCTGTCAACGGACTGGTTGATGGAGAAATATCCAAGAGAGCGGGCCACCTCCACCACCTGGCTGTTCCAGTCGCTGTAGGGCGCGCGGAACAGATGCATTTCCTTTCCAATCAGGCCTTTTACAATGTCATGGCAGCCCCTGATCTCCGCCGCCATGTCCTCCCCGGATAGCAGGGGCATATGCTTATGCCTGTTTCCATGATTTGCCAGCTCATGCCCGGCCCTGTCTATGGCTTTCACCGCATCCGGATTTTTCTCAGCCCACTCCCCGGTCACGAAAAATACAGCGGGAGCGTGGTGCTTTTCCAAAATGGCAAGAATATCGTCAAGATCCTCCGTTCCCCATGCGCTGTCAAAGGTCAGCGCCACCACCTGCTCCCCCGTCTCGACGCTGTATATGGGAAGCTCCTCCTTCAAGGGCAAAAACACAGGAAAAGGCTTTCTGTCCTGCGCCGCCTGGCGGTACCCGTACAGGCACACGGCGATCAGAAAAAACAGGGACAGATATTTCATGCTTCGGACAGCACCGTCAGACAGTTTGAGCATAAGGATAAAAACTCCGGATTGTTTCTTTAACCTATGCAATCCGGCGCCAAAGTAGAACCATGGCAGATTGCGCCACACCATGACTGCCCTTGAGATTTTCCTGCGTGCATGAAAAGGCTTCCTTGCATCCTCCTTCAAGCTCTGCGGCGCGAACCTGCGTTTTTCAGCATGCATGAAAAACTCCGCATTATCCCCTGCATATATGAATAGTTCCGCGGCAATCCATGCATACTATGAACGAGCAGCCTTGCCGGCTGCAGCAACCTATAGAAAAAGGAAGGAGAAGCAGTATGAAACATTTAAAATCCTATGTATGCCTGGCAGCACTGGCCGGCGTGTTTGGCTTTGCCCTCACCGGCTGCGGTTCCCGGGCTTCCACAAGCGGAAACAATGTCAGCTCTTCCACCGCGGAATCTGTCCGCCATGCGGCTGACCGTGTCGGAGACGCGGCAAAGGATGTAGCCGAGGGCGTCGGAGACGCCGCCAAAAATGTGACCACCGGCGTTGGCGAAGCAGTTGACGACCTGCTGGGAGACAGCGGCTTCGACAGCTACGCAGACGCCCATGACTATTTTCTCGACACCATGGGCGCTTACCATTCTGATGCCCGTTTTGAGCTGAGAAATGAGGATCAGGCACTGGCGGACTATCAGGAGGGCTCCAAGGGATACCATTTCAACCTGTACGACACCAGCCGCAACAGTGCCGGTGAAAAATTCGGCGAATTCTATGTGGACGCCAACTCCGGCGTGATCTACAAGAAGGGCACAGGAAATACCGTTGAGGAATACCCTGCAGGCCGAAGCACAACCTCCAGCCGGAGGACCGGACAGAGCAAGCGACTTTCCCAGAATCGGTAAGCCACGCTTTCATGCGGCGGTCTGCACAGGCACTCGGACATGTCAGACAGGGACGCCCTAGTGCGCAAAGGGAGGCCTGCTTATGTAAGCAGGCCTCCCTTCTATCTGCCCTTCAAAAGGTCTCAGTCAGAAGAATTATCGTAACTACTCAGCACCTGCTGAGTAGTTACGAATTATCCCAAAAACAACTGTGCTGACACACTTGCAAAAATCTCTTCCGGATCACATTTCTCTTCCATGGAATCCCTGATCTCACAAATCTTTTTCACCACTTCGACAGGCTCAATCAGGTCTTCCGCGATCGTCTCCGGACTCTTTCCTTTCTCACGGTTCCTGCATACCTGCCGTATTAATTTTATGACGGCAGCTTTCTCCTTTTCCTTCAGTGCCTCTTTTTGTTCTTTCAGCGTCTCTTCTTGTTCTTTCAGCGTCTCTTCTTGTTCTTTCAGCGTCTCTTCTTGTTCCTTCAGTGCTTCATCCTTTTCCTTCAATGCATCTTCCTGCGCATGATACGCCTCAAAAAACAGGTCAACATCGGTCATGAAACTCTCATCTGTCATCTCCATCAGCACCCCCAGTCCTTCACCCTGAAGCTTTTGGTACAAATATCGACTGAGGCGCCCTGTGTACCGCTTGAGTTTCAGGGCGTCCTCCGTCGAGATATTGCCAAGCCTCTGGTTTTCATTGATGCTTCCTATTATATCATCATGGACCAGTTTCCGCAATGATTCCTCCGTTACCTTTCCCTCTTTCAGCCACTGTTTCAGCTTCAACAGGTGGAACGGGATCAGGATCACCATCTTCCTCCTGTTCAGCTCCTCCACCGAAAGCTCTGTCAGCTTGACCACCGGAACCGTATATTCAAATGTCTTCTTTCCCTCGTCAAACTCCAGCGTCAGCGTGTATTCGTCCGGCACAGTTCCCTCATAGTACAGATATATGACCACCGGCTTTGGAAAGCGGAGGACATACCTGTCCCCGTCATGCTCCCTTTTCCGGAGCGATTGCCCGTACCCATAGTCAAACATCCGGAACACGATTCCCCGGTCATTCGTGATCTGCGCCTCCATGTGATAGCTGAACCTTTCATTCACCGTAAGGATGGTATCCGCCAGCCTTCTCTTCAGTTTCTCGTCCACAAACTCCGTCCAGTTGTAGGTGATCCGGCTGTCCGGCGGGTAGTCCGTCCCGAACAGCCCGTTGATCAGCCCCACCACTGCCCTGCCAGACAGGGTAAGGATCTTTTTAAATACCTTGTCAAAAATCTGCTCAATCGTCTCATTGCTGAGGGAAAGCTCCCCAGACTCTTCCTCCATGCCGGAGCCATCCTGCCTGATCTTCAGTTCCAGCATTTTTACGCCGTCCTGATTCTCCTGCCCTCCGCTGGTTTCCTGTTTTTCCTGCATGTCCTGCTGCAGCCCTTTCTTTTGCTCCATATATTTCCTCCTCATATCATATGTTTTCATCTGGCATCATCCGGCCGGATACCGATACCATATATTCTGCCTGAAAGTCCATCGATGTATCTTCCATGCAGGAATCATAACAGGAAACAAAGTAAAAGTCTACAATTATGAACGAACTGACATAATAAATATCAAAAGTTCAAAAAGTGCCAATTTTATGAAATTTCTATGCTGGAATTATGAACGGGGTGTCATAACTTTTTGAACTTTATGACATATTTTTTGAACTCTATGACAAATCAGCTTTACAGCAGCTGTCCAGCAGGTCTTTTCAACGTACATGCACTTTGGACAGGAAAAGGGCATCTGCTTTGCGCATATGCCCTTTCCCATTAAAAAACACTTTTCACTTTTTATCGCTAGCCTAAGGACACCAATCTATTCAGCTCCTTGGAATTGATTCGAAATCGCAACTGCCCATCAGGTGCTGATCAGATACGCAGCCTCACTTTGTTTTGAACTGAATGGATTTTTTATTTCCCTTTAGGTCGATGATCACAAGTTTATTCCATTTTCCGTTTTTCTTCAGGTATTTTTTGTACTTAGACAGCTTAAATGTAAGCTTCTTACTGCCTTTCTTAAATGTAACATTCTTTCCGTTCAATTTTACGGACTTCAGGCCGTCCACATCCTGTACCTTTACTTTCTTTGAAAGCTGATAGGTCTTCTTGTTCGCGATATTGAGCTTGGTCGGACTGTTCTTCGTGGACTGTGCGGATTCCTGCACTTCCGTCGTCGGTGCTTCCGTCGTCGGTGCCTCTATTGTCGGTGCCTCCGTATTCGGTTCTTCCGTTGTCGGTGCCTCTGTCTTCGGTGTCTCTGTTGTCGGTGCCTCCGTATTCGGTTCTTCCGTTG
>CAMHJT010000058.1 GCA_946185495.1 uncultured Clostridiaceae bacterium
CTATGTACATATCTCCGCCGGTACGCTCCCGTATATCCCGATAAACATCAAACTGCTCCTTCATATAATCCTCCTTCAGAATGTTTTTCCACCTGATCATTCTAAAGAATTATATGCGGAAGCAGCCGGATTATGACATAAATCTATATGGATACTACTGCCACATCAGATTGGGGGATTCCATCGTGCGGTCACGCATAAACAGACGCATCGCTGCCTCCCTTGCATCGGCGCCGTCAAACAGCACCGCATTCACCTCTTCCACGATCGGCATGGAAACCTGGTACATCTGCCCAAGCGCTAATGCTGCCTTTGCAGAATACACACCCTCGACTACCATCTTCACCTGATCCATCGCCTCCTGATAGGTCTTGCCCTGTCCCATCAGAACGCCTGCATTCCGGTTACGGGAATGCTTGGAGGTACAGGTCACGATCAGATCCCCGATTCCGGACAGGCCGGAGACTGTCTCCATATGGCCTCCCATCGCAAGCACCAGTCTGGTGATCTCCGCAATGCCACGCGTCATAAGCGCCGCCTTGGTATTGTCTCCAAATCCCAGTCCGTCCACCATTCCAGCCGCAAGGGCAATGACATTTTTCAGGGATCCACCCAGCTCAATTCCGATCACATCCGGACTGGTATAGACGCGGAAGGTCTCCGTCATAAAGGTATCCTGAATGGTCTCCGCAACCTCCCTGTCCACAGAGCCTGCGACCACCGTGGTCGGAATGCCCCGGCCAACCTCTTCCGCATGGCTGGGTCCGGATAAAATACCAACTCTCGCCTGCGGACATTCCTCTTCTATGATCTGTGTCATGGTCTTATAGGTTCCATCCTCAATTCCCTTTGCCACATCCACAACAATCGTTCCTGCTGCGATATAGGCTGAGGCATGCTCCATTGTATTGCGGACAAACGGAGACGGCACTGCACATACTACCATTTCCGCTGTAGATAATGCCATGGACATATCCGTTGTAAAAACGATTGTACCCGGAACAATCACCCCCGGAAGCTTATCCCTCTGCTCACGGAAATCATTGAGCATCCGGACCTCCTCCTTGTCAATCGACCATACGGTCACATCATGTCCCTTATTCGCAAGCAAAATGGATAACGCCGTTCCCCAGCTTCCAGCACCTAAAATACAGATCTTTTTCATTTCTATCCTCCTATTCCTGCCTCCGGTCTTCTTCCGGACGAGAGGCAAACAGCTTGTTTTCAGTTCCCTGCAATAAACGCGCGATATTAGCCTTATGCCTGTAAAATGCAAGTGTAGTAAATAACAGGATCACAATATAACTCTCCAGCAGCCCGCCGCCCGGATATCCCGTTCCCGATACGGGGTTCATGATCCTTCCTGTCAATCCAAGTATCAGAAATGTAAGAAAAAACAAGGCAACCACCACAAGGGAGCCCAGTGAAACATAGCGCGTCAGGACAACCGTTATGATAAACGCGAGCAGGCATACAATCATAATCCTGTAATCCAGCAGTCCAAGGATCACGCCCGCTGTGGCCGCAATGCCCTTCCCCCCTTTAAATCCCATATAAAACGGAAAATTATGCCCGATCACAACGCCCAGCCCCGTCCAAAGGATCATAGGATATAAGAGCTCCGGGAAAAAATGGGTTCCGATCAGCCTGGCCAGAATGCAGGCGATCGCAGCCTTGAAAAAATCCCCCAGGAAAACTACCAGTCCCGCTTTTTTCCCAAGCACACGCAGCGCGTTGGTCGTCCCTGCATTACCGCTCCCATGCTCCCGGATATCAATTCCGTGAAGCCTTCCATATATATATGCCGTCTGAAACAGCCCAAAACAATATCCTATAGCGATACAAAGTATCCGTACCAAAATCTCCATGCCGCATCAACCTTTCTCTTTTCTCTCGCGAATAATGAATTTCAGGGGCGTGCCGCGAAATCCAAACGCATCCCGCACACGATTTTCAATATACCGGGTATACGAAAAATGTGTCAGGTTCCTGTCATTGACAAAAATAACAAAAGTCGGAGGCTTCACCGATACCTGTGTCATATAGTAAAGCCGGAGCTTTCTTCCCTTGTCCGACGGCGGCTCCTGCAGAGCCACTGCCTCCGTCAGAATCTCATTGAGCACGCCGGTTGCCACCCTGAGCGCATGGTTGTCAATTACCATGTCGATCATGTCAAACAGCTTCGGCAGCCGCTGCCCTGTCCTGGCAGAGATAAAAATCAGCTCCGCGTAATCCATGAAGGACAGAATCCTGCGGATCTCTTCCTCAAATTTATAAATCGTCTTATCATTCTTCTCGATCGCGTCCCATTTATTGACCGCAATGATCATGCCCTTTCCTCTCTCATGGGCAATTCCGGCGATCTTCGCGTCCTGCTCCGTCACGCCCTCCTGCGCGTCAATGACAAGCACGCAGACGTCCGCGCGTTCCACCGCAGTAACAGTCCGTATGATCGAATAACGTTCAATCTCCTCTTTGATCTTATTCTTCCGGCGTAATCCGGCCGTATCTATAAATACATATTCCCTTCCGTCGCGCACGATCTCCGTATCGATGGCGTCCCTTGTGGTACCCGCGATATCTGATACGATCACCCGTTCTTCTCCGAGCAGCTTGTTGATGATTGAGCTTTTTCCGACATTCGGCTTGCCGATGATCGCGATCTTCGGCCTGTCATCCTCCTCCTGCTCCCCTTCCGTCTCAGGAAAATGGGAGATCAGCTCATCCAACATGTCTCCAAGACCAAGCTGTGAAGCCGCGGATATCGGAAACGGCTCCCCGAGTCCCAGATTGTAAAACTCATAAACATCCGGCATATATTTTTCAAAACTGTCTACCTTATTTACCACCAGCACCACCGGCTTATGGGATCTGCGCAGCATATCCGCCACCTTGGAATCAGCGTCAACAAGCCCCTGCCTGACATCCGTGAGGAATACGATCACGTCGGCTGTATCAATGGCGATCTGGGCCTGCGAGCGCATGCTTTTTATGATAATGTCATCGCTCTCCGGCTCGATACCGCCGGTATCGATCATGGTAAAATGATGTCCCAGCCAGTCAACCTCAGCATAAATCCGGTCCCTCGTCACGCCCGGCGTATCCTGCACGATTGAAATCTTCGAGCCCGCCAATACGTTAAACAGTGTTGATTTTCCTACATTCGGCCTGCCAACAATGGCAACAATCGGTTTGCTCATCCCTGTTCTCCTCTCATCTGCCAACCCAGTCCTTCCGCAAAAGAAGGAAGTCTTCTCTCGATAGCCTTATCTAGTTTACACTAGCGTTCCCGATTTGTAAACCTTTTTCTGAAACTGTTCTCATTTTTTTCAGCTTTTTCATAACACTGATAACATTTCAACCCTTCACCCAACACACAGGCTTCCAGAAAATAGCTCATTTGCGGCGGAGGGCTATTTGCGAACGCCGGTTCCTGAAGAACTGACGAAGGAAGCGAAAGCGTGCCCGGAGTGTAAACGAACCATCCTCAGGGAGCCGTCCGGTATGTAATAGTTGACCGGAAACCCTTTACAGGAGCATCATCACGCCGGCCAGGTTTCCCCTCTTGCCATTGCTGGCCCTGTGTGAGAAAAACAGCTCCGGATTACAGCAGGTGCACAGATCCGTCACATCCAAATGCTCCGGAAGTACGCCGGCTTCCAACAGCGTGAGCTCACAGGCCTTGTGGAGATTTAACTGATACTTACCGTTCTCCTTGCTGTATAAGAGCTCGTCTCCATGCTTCTTTCCAAAAACCTCAAAAAACCGGTCAGCGACATCCGAACTGACCTCGTAGCAGCTCTGGCAGATGGACGGCCCGATGGCGCAGACGAGATCCTCCGGCTCACTTCCATATTCCTCCCGCATGAAGACGGTCATTTTCCGTCCGATCCTCTCCACCGTTCCGCGCCATCCCGAATGCGCCATTCCAGCCACCTTCCTGACCGGATCATAAAAAAAGAGCGGCACACAATCCGCAAAAAAAGTCATGATCGGCACGCCCGGTTCATCTGTCACAAGGCCGTCCGTCTCCCTGATATCACTTTCCTTTGTGATCCCCTTGCCGCAGTCACCGGATGTCACCCTTCTGATCTGCGTCTCGTGTACCTGGTCTGAAAATACAAGCCTGGCAGCGTCATATCCCAGCGCAGCGGCAAAACGCCTGTGGTTCTCCATCACCGCCTCGCTCCGGTCTCCCCGGTGAAAGCTTAAATTCATTTTCCCCAGATACCCCTCTGAGACGCCTCCAGCCCTGGTCGAAAATCCGTGCAGCATTTCCCCGCTATAAGCCATAAGCTTCAGAAAGGTAACATACGTAACCTCGCCGCTTTTCTGGAGCCTGCAGGTTCTGGTTGGATGGATATAGTTTAATTCCATGGTTTCCTACCTCCTGATTACTTTCGGTGACGATCATTTCACGTCGCCATTAGACTCTGTGTTTTCATTCCTCTGTCTTTCTCAGTATTATGCCTCCTGCATCCCGTATGTTCTGCCTCCGGTCTGCCATTTTGCAGCAGGTCACCCTCCTGCCAGCACACAGGCTCCCGGAATATCAAAAAGATGTCGCATTAGCAAAACGGAAACGCGTCCCTGATATAGGTCAGCTGGTCTCCTAACAGCGCCGCCACATCAAACCGGACGCCGGTACAGCTTCCCAGACGGTGACGATACAGATAGTAGGCAGCGGCCGAGCAGATCCGTTTCTGTTTCCTGGCATCCACCGCCTCCTGCGGAAACCCGTATCTCGTGTCTTTTCTGTACTTTACCTCTATAAAGACATAGATCTGACCGTCCCTGGCGATCAGATCTATCTCTCCCTGCCTGCACCGGAAGTTCATCTCCAGCAGCTCCATTCCCAATTCTTCAATATAATTCCTTACGATCCGCTCCGCGGCAGCGCCCAGCGCCCGCTTATTTTTCTCCTGTCCCATCGGTCAGCCCTTCAGCTTGCTCTTGATCTTATCCATCCGGTCCACATAGACCAGAATCTCCGCTACAACGCCGTATAGCTCAGGCGGGATCATATCCCCCACCTCCAGCTTGAGCAGGGTATCCGCAAGCCCTTCATCCACATAGGTAGCGACATCCGCTTCCTTTGCTTTTTCGATGATGCGGTCAGCGATCGCGCCCTGGCCGGAAGCCACCACCTGAGGAGCCTGGTTTCTCGGATCATAATTCAGGGCAACCGCTTTTCTCTTTTTATCATGACGATGATCCATCCTCCAGATTCCCCCTTCCGACAGGCCCCATTACAATACTGTGCCTACAGCAGTCCCGTGAACCCGCTAAAAGCCTGCGTAAATGTATTAAGCGCGGGCTGCTCTCCAATTCCGCATTTCATGACGTTTATAAACGCCGCAACCATTACAATGACAATACATATGACATAAAATACAATAGAACCCCAGATGCTTGTGTTGGTTTCGTACTCATTGTTGCCGGGCGCTTTGGGATTCACGCCATACTGGTTATCCTCCTTGGATGAAAGAAAACAGAACACCAGATGAACAATTCCTCCGATTCCACACAGACAGGAACCCAACAGACAGAGTGGAAATGCCCATCCGGGTATTCCCGCGTCATGATATCTCCTGACAGTCAGTGCCAGTGAGGATATGAAAATGTAGAGTGAGAACAATCCGTACACACCGGAAAGCACGATTGCGGGTGTGCTGCCAAAATAATTCAGCATCGGCGCCCCTCCTGCCTGCGCGATCATAGAATGACCAGAAGCCGTACTGGCAAAAAACATCAACGCGTAGATCAGCACCGCAACTCCGCTGTTGATCATGTTGACAACCCAGTACTCCCTTCTTCTCGCCCTTCCATTAAAATCAAAAAAATGTCTCAACATCTTGCCATATTCCTGCATACTTCTACCTCCTAAAAATATAAACACTATGCGTTTGCGAAACGATGTATGTTTTCCGTCCGGCATTGCGCAGGATATGTTTTTTCCCTGACTATTATTTCTAATGCAGGCGAAAAAACATATACTCTGCCCAAAACCTGACTCTGCATTTTGAGTTTCGCAATTCCTTTAATACTAATACAGAACAGCTGAAAATTCCATGCATGCCCATGTGTTCTAATAGGTATCATACAGGAGAAATCTTCCATTGTCCAGTATTTCTTTCACTTTTACAACAGATTGCCCATCATCCGGTACATCGTTATCCATACCCTACATCCTTGCGTCAAAAGTATAACGTTTGATGCTGCGTTCCGCGTTCTCATCAATGACCTCATCCACAACCCGGTTGACAGATTCCTGCGGGGCGCGCTTGACGACCTCATTGGTCAGGGAAAATCCCCTGTCGGCAAGCTGCTTTGCAAGCTCGTTCATATTGGCCGCCACGATCTCCACGCTCTCCTGATCCTGGAGGTAAAACCGCGCGTGAACATTGCTGCCGGTCAGTGTCACCTTGATATCTGTCATGCCCAGATGATCCATATCCAAATGCAGCATGACGCTGATCCCGTCCGATTTCTGCATCAGCTTTTTCCGGTTCGCGTACACATACAACTCCGCATTGGTATTTTTATTGGAAAGTCGAACCGGCATCTGGGCATAAATCATCTGCTGGTTCAACTGCTCCATAAAACGGAGGTTCTGTCGCATATTTTGAAAACTCTGGCTGAAGCTTCCCGTATCCCCGCCCTTTGAACTGATCATTGACTCAAATTCCCTGGCCTGTTTTTCTATCCTGCTGTACAGGCTGTCAATCTCAGAGGGATTCTTCATCTGCCTGGGGTTCAGGGACCAGCGTCTCCTGATGACATCAGAACAGAGCTTTTTAAAGACCGGAGATGACAGCATGGCATGCGCGGATGCAGCGCGCTCAGGAACCTGCTCCATAGCCTGGAGAAGATCCTTAAGCAGCTCCTCTGTCTGTCTTGGCACAGACAATAGTGTTTCTCCCTCTTCCCTTGAAATGCCTGCCTGTTCCATCACCTGCAGCAGTTCGCCCTGCTCCCTTCCCGTGATTACCCGTGTATGCTCTGAAGCTATGCCCGCTTCTGTCTGTCGCGTCATAGCTTCATTGACAGCGGGACTGTCTGATACACGACCAGAAACAGAAACCTCCCGGTCCTTCAGATCGGAAACCGCCTGCTCCTGACCGGCCAAATCCCCGCTATTTTTCGGAATGTCCAAAGCTTCTCCCGTGACCGCCGCCATTTTGTCTGTCCCTTCCTGCTGCGCTGTTTCCGGGGTTACAAGCTTAAGCAGTTCACGGGCTGCCATAAGCAGCGTATCTCCCGGAGTGTCTGACGGAAAAGCCTCCACAAAAGAAGACATGCTGTCTGCCGCCCGGCTTAAATCAGCCGTCAGCTGATGCGTTCCGTTCTGGTAATGCTCCAGCTGGCTGATCGTTTCCTGCGTAACCGGCAGATTCATCTTCGTCAGCGTCACCAATGTGCGCATGGAGGTGCCTTCAAACCGCATGCTCTGGGATAGAAGCTTTACCAGGCTTCCCTTGTCCACCGGAAGCCCTGCCTCCATCAACTCTTTTGCCGCGGAAAAATTCTTCTCGGTAGATGAAAGCCCTGCCATATCCAGCGCGTGCTCCAGCACCTGTGTCTGCGCGCTCTGCAGGGATTCAAACAACGGTTTGATCAGGATCTGGTTCGCTGTACTTTCCTTCACGCTGAACAAGAGCCTGTCACCAACCCCCAGCTTCACGTCCCCCTGCAGCCTCGCCATCAACTCCGACTGATTTCCAAGGGCAATCTTCACCTTATCCCCGGAAAGCTCCATGATCTCGCCCTTAAAAACGGATCCTTCCTTCAGTCCGGAAAGCTCCTTCGGAGATTTCACCTGCAGGTTTTTCTCAATGGTCTTGCTGTGCTCCAGCTTGACATTATCCTGTAAATGCGCATTTTCCGCAACATAATGTCCAATCTGCATATGTTTTCCTCCTCTGTCAAAACGATTCCGACCGCCTTTTCCTTTTGCCCCGCAAATGGCAAGCTTCCCTGCCTTTCCTCTTTCAAAGCGGTTCCGGGCTTTCCTTCTGAGATAGAAATCCCGACTACCGCAGCTCCTCGAGTATTTTTTTCAGATAGGTTCTGCGGTGGATCTCACACGGACCATACTCCCGGATAGCTTTCCTGTGCTGTGCCGAACCATAGCCCTTATGCGCGGCAAACCCATATTCCGGATATCGCTTGTCCATCTCTTCCATATACCTGTCCCTGGTTACCTTCGCGATGATGCTCGCGGCAGCGATTGATACGCTCTTGGCGTCCCCTTTTATTATGGATTCCTGCGGGATGTCCACTCCCGGAATATGCTCCGCGTCTACAAGCAGGATGTCCGGCCTAACGCCAAGCCTGCTGATCGCCTCCCGCATGGCGATAAAATTAGCCTGCCTGATATTGATCTCGTCAATACATTTCTCATCCGAAGATCCTATGCCTACAGCTATCGCTTTCTCCATGATCACGTCATAAAGCTCCTCCCTTTTTGCGGCAGACAGCTTTTTGGAATCATCAAGATAATAGATATCCATATCTTTGGGAAGGATCACAGCTGCTGCAACAACCGGTCCGGCCAGGGGACCTCTTCCAACCTCGTCTATTCCACATATATATCGGCATTTTTCGTGCTTTCGTTCATATGCCATCATTTCATAAGTCCGCTGTTTCTCCGCCTCCCATGCAGCCAGCTTCTCCCTGGCAGCACTGACCAGCTTCTGCACCCCGGATCGTTCATCCTTCTCAAAGCGCTGTATAAACCCCTGATACTCATTCATCGAGGCCTCTTTGTACATACTCCTTATCTCCTGAATGCTCATCCCATTTTTCCTCCGTCAAAGCAGTTTTCAGCTGCCTTTTCTCTCTGAATTCCGGATGCCGATCTATCCCGGCTCCACTCCTTTTCTTCACGATCAGATAATTGCTAACTATTCAGAAGGTCTGCGCATTTATTGCGCAGACCTGCCAAAACACTATATGAAACCATGCGGCGGATGAATTAGAATGCGTCCCTCTAACGGATTCCTCCAATCTTGGATAACGGCCACATTCTAAACACAGCTCTGCCTCTGAGCCTGTCCCTTGAGATATTACCAACCTCATAGGTACGGGAATCCATGCTGTTATTCCGGTTATCTCCCATGACAAAATACTCGTCTTCCCCTAATGTCACACCGCTGCCTGCCCTGCCGATCTCATTTTTTTCAATCGTCTCATATCCGAAATCCTCATCCAGCGGCTCGTCATTCACATAAATTGTTCCGTTTTCATCAATGCGTATTGTTTCTCCGGGCATGCCGATGATCCTCTTGATATAAAACTCATGTTCCGGCATTGGAAATACCACAATTTCAAAACGCTCCGGATCCCTGAATCTATAGGTCAGCTTATCCAGCCACAGACTGTCTCCGTCATCCAGAGTGTCATACATGGATAATCCATCCACCGTCGTCCGCTCCCCCACATAGGTATGGATCGCCACAGCCAGCAGCACAACCACGATCAGATAAATCACATTTTCTATCATTTCTTTTTTGCTCATTCCGGAGTCGGACGAATTTTCTGCTGTCTCGCCGGTTTCCAGCATTTCCCTCTCTTCTTCTTTCATCCCTGTATCCTCCTTTTCTGCAGTCTTTGTTATTCAGCATTCGTTCTTTTTCAACAATCATGCATTTCATCAATCGTTCTTTTCTGTACTATGTTTTTCAACATTCTTTTCGCGTACTACAGGCTTTCACATCACGGGTTATTTGTCAATTTTACCAAATTTTGACAATGGCCAGATACGGAGTACCGCCTTGCCCTTCAAATCATCCCGCTTGATATTTCCAACGGATTCAAAGCGGGAGTCCTTGCTGTCATTACGGTTATCTCCCATGACGAAATACTCATCCTCGCCGAGCACCACGTCTTCCCCCGCCCTTCCGATCATGTAAGGCGCTATCACCTCATATCCGTAGTCTTCTTGCAGAACCTCATCATTGATATAGATGGTTCCCTCATCATCAATCCTGACCTTCTCACCCGGCAGGCCTATGACGCGCTTAATGTAATACACGGAGCTGTTCTGGTATGGAAACACGACGATGTCAAACCGTTCCGGATCATGAAACCGGTATGACAATTTGTCAATCCAGAGATTATCCTTGTCGTCCAACGTATCATACATGGATTTTCCGCTGACCTCTGTCCTCTGTCCCACAAAGGTAACGATAAACCACACCGCCGCTATTACAACGGCAAAATACACGACCATTCCCAGCAGCTCCCTGGCCAGATTGAATTCTCCCGCCGTCTCCGGAAGGGCGGTGTCCTTGTTTTTTGAATCCTTTGCCTGACGCTGTGCCGGTTCTGTTCCTCTTTTTCCTTCTTCTTTCAGTTCTTCTCTTTCAAGCTGACCAGCATGTTCATCTGTTTTATTCACTATCATCATCCTCCCACAATTCAGCAGACCTTTATCCGCACACCTGCTGCCTGTTTTGCGTCACTATTCCGGCTGCTCCAGGGAAATGCGTCCGAGCTTTCCGCTCCTGAATTCCTCCAGCAAAATCCCGGCTGCCTTATCATAATCCATCTCCATCCCCTTCCGCAGACATCCCCTGTTTTTGGCTGCCTGCGAGAGAATTTCCACCGCCCCGGCACCCTCATCCACCTCAAAACGCTCCCTAAGGACTCCGGGATACTGCTTTGTCAGAAATTCGATCAGCCTGCAGGCGAGATCCTCCCTGGGCAGAATCTCGTCATTGATGGAACCGATCATGGCTAGACGTTCTCCAACCTGTTCATCCTCGAACTTCGGCCACAAAATTCCGGGAGTATCCAATAGTTCCACCTGCTTATTGATACGGATCCACTGTTTACCCTTTGTCACGCCCGGTTTATTACCTACTTTTGTACATGCCTTCCTGGCATAGCTGTTGATAAAGGTAGATTTTCCCACATTGGGAATACCTGCGATCATCGCCCTGATAGGGCGGTTAATGATCCCTCTCCTCCTATCCCTTTCAATCTTTTCCCTACAGGCCTCCTGTACCCTTGCCGTGATGGATTTCATGCCCTGTCCATCCCTGGCATTGATCAATACCGCAGGGATTCCCTGTCCTTGAAACCACTCTGCCCAACGGGCATTGGCCTGTTCGTCTGCCAGATCACATTTATTCAAGAGCACCAGACGGAACTTCTGTCCCGCCAGACTGTCGATATCCGGATTTCTGCTGCTTAAGGGTATCCTTGCGTCCAGAAGCTCTATCACAATATCAATGAGCTTCATATCCTCCTGCATCATCCGTTTCGCCTTGGTCATATGACCGGGATACCATTGAATATTCATCTCCATTCTCCTCTATAAAAACGGGTTGCCACTACCGTTCATCTGCCCGGCTTCACCTGTTCACCGAACCCCACCTGTTTCTCGGCGAAATCCTGTATACAATCTTGCCTCGAATCTCCTTTATAGACAGATTGCCGATATTGACAAACCTGGAATCCTCACTGTTATTACAGTTATCCCCCATCACAAAGTATTCCCCGTCACCGAGCTTCACCCCGTCAAGGGCCGTTCCCTCTGTCATGATCAATTCATCAAACGGAAGCTCTGTCAAGAGCGTTCCATCAATGAAAATCTTGCCATTTTTAATTTCAACCGTCTCGCCCGGAAGCCCTATGATCCGCTTGATATTGTAATAACCGTCTGTCTCCTCCTTGAGCTTGAAGGCAACCATATCAAACCGTTCGGGTTCACGGAAGACATACGCCGCTTTGTTGAGCAGCAGCACATCCCGGTTTGACAGGGCAGGCTCCATGCTCTGGCCGATCATTGTGACAGACTGCACTCCAAAGGACACAATACTGTATGCCAATGTGACAACGACCAGAATAGAAATTGCCCATTTCCCAAGCTCTGACAGAAATGCCTTCAGATCAAAATCCTGCCTGTCATAGCTGCTACGATATCTTCTTCGACGCCTCATGCTACCTACTCCATCACATAAAAAATCATTCTCTCATACGGAAAAGGCCAGAGTAATAACATCATTACTCCAGCCCCTTCTCACTTCCATCGTCGTATTACTTTACAAGCTCTTTTACCCTTGCAGCCTTTCCTACACGGTCGCGCAGATAGTAAAGCTTCGCACGTCTAACCTTACCATGTCTGACAACCTCTACCTTCTCAACGATCGGAGAATGCAGCGGCCATGTCTTCTCAACGCCCACGCCGTTAGAATTCTTGCGGACAGTAAATGTCTCCCTGTTGCTGCCGCCCTGGCGCTTGATCACGGTACCCTCAAATACCTGAATTCTCTCTCTGTTACCCTCTTTTACCTTCGCGGATACTTTTACGGTATCTCCTACGCGAAACTCGGGAACCTCAGCCTTCATCTGGGCTGCCTCAATGTTCTTGATAATGTCGTTCATAACGAACCTCCTTCATATATTAGACGTTCTTGCAAGTCTCATTTAATCCCTCGCAGAGGACCATCCTGTAATAGCAGCAGTTCCTCAAACAGAATCTGCAACTTCATTACTTTACCATATATATCTGTAAAATGCAAGCATAAATTTTTATTTTATAATACCTGCATTTTCAGCCCCCGTATCTCCTGAAGCTCCTTTTGCAGCTCATCATATCGCTCCTTCTTATCCCCCAGTCGTTTGCTGACCGGAAACAAGCCGTGCACAAACGCGTAATCCTTGATCAGGTCGCTCTCATGCTCCACAAGATACAGAATGATCGGCTTTCTGCATGTTTTGACCAGATAAAAGATCAGTCCGAACTGACTTACGAGACAAAACGCGCCATAATAATTCGCCTCTTTTCCATGCATCGCGCCCTGTATGACTGCAAGCAGAATAAAAGCGCTCAAAAAAACAAAGAGCGTTTTTTTAACCTTTTCAAATGCAAGATCTATCTCCCTGATCTCCTTTTCAACATTGCGAATCTCTATCTCACAATCTGAACACTGTTCCAGCAGGAAGTTTTCCTCCCTTTCATAGAAATCATACAGGACTCTCTCTTCCTCATATGCGACCGACTTTTTGAGTTTAAAACCGGTGGATGAGGCTTCCTCATCTTCCTTCCCGGCCTGTTTTTTGTTCAGCAGATCCTTTCTTTTCAGAATCAGTACCGATCTTTTCATTTTCACCTTTTCAAGCTGGACACTATATGCCGCTATCTTCTGGCTGCTTTCCGTCTCCTGCCGCTGAAACGTGTTCAAGTCGTGTTTCTCAGCATACGCGGCAGCCCACGGAGCATCCATGCTGAATATCATCATCCGGATCAGGTTCGCCTCCCTAAACAGCAGATAAAACCAGAGCAGAACGATCAGCAGGTCAAAAAAGACCATAAAGGTATTGATCGTAAAGGTGATAAAAAGGCCAATCCCCACCAGCAGAGCTGAAACCAATAAAAGCTCATGTCCCAGAAGCCCTCTTCTCTTTAATATGTACTGATAACGGAAATTCTCCTCGCTCATCAAAAGCTCCAGCTTCTTCTGCTCCTCCTTGCAGGCAAAAATCTGTTCTGACAATTTTGCAAGCTCAGGTCCTGTATCATTTCCCCATACTTCCATCAGTTTCCCCCTGTTCTCTGGATTCATTCTCTAGCAGGTCTGGCCGCCTCTGCCTCGTCCTTAACAGAGACTGCTCCCTTCTCCATTCCTCGATCCGTTTGTGATGGCCCGAAAGCAGTACCTCCGGCACCCGCTGTCCCATAAACTCCTCCGGTCTGGTATATTGGGGATATTCGAGCAGATTGTCATGAAACGACTCATACTGCGCGCTGTTATCATTATTCAGCACGCCTGGTATAAGTCTGGAAACCGCGTCAACCACAACCATAGCCGGAAGCTCTCCACCGGTCAGCACATAGTCTCCGATAGACAGATGGTCAGTCACGATCATCTCAAGCACCCTCTCGTCAATTCCCTCATAGTGTCCGCATAACAGGATCAGATCCTCCTCCCCGGCCAGTTCCTGCGCAATCGACTGGTTAAACACCCTTCCCTGGGGCGTCATATAGACTACACGGACGGTACGCTTCGGCAGCCCTGTCTGCCGGTCTGCTTCCATTTCCTCCCCGCGCCTTTCAATCTGCCCCATCACAGCTTCATACGCCCGGTACACCGGACCCGGCTGCATCACCATTCCAGCGCCGCCGCCATACGGATAATCATCCACCTGATTGTGTTTATTGCCGGAGTAATCCCTGATATTGACCGTCTCAATTGAGATCAGCCCGTTTTTTACCGCGCGTCCTGTAATGGATGTCATCAACCCGTCCATCACCATTTCAGGAAACAGCGTCAATATATGAAAATGCATTTTACTCTGCCTCCATTCCGTTTAACAGGCGCACCGTCATTTTCCTGTCCGTAACCGATACATCAAGAATACAGTCCCTGATTGCCGGCAGCAGCAGCTCCTTCCCCGCCTCATCCGCAATCACATATACATCATTCGCGCCCGTAAACAGGATTTCCTTCAACACGCCGAGCGGCCTGCCCTCCTCTGTCACAACATCCATTCCCTCCAGATCAGCGATGAAATACTCATTCCGCTCCAAAGGAACAGCGTGCTCCCTGTCAACCAGGATCGGACACTGCCTGTACGGCTCTGCCGCCTCAATGGAATCGATCCCGTCAAGCTTTAATATCACCATGTTCTTGAAAAACCTGCAGCTCGCCGCTTTTGCTGGAATACGCTCCCCTTTATATTCGATCACGCAGTCCTTCAGCTTCTTGAACCGCCTGTTATCGTCTGTTGTCGGAAATACCTTTACCTCACCCCTGATTCCATGTGTGGAGGTGATCACACCTATTTGCAGATAATCATTCATATTCTTCCATCCTCTGACTTTTCCGGATCATTGTATCTGCTCAGCAACAGCCGGCCAGATACGCAGCGGGTGAAGCTTTCGCATCCTGATTCCCCCGCTGAACGGCTAAATATACTGTTTGGGCGCGGTCTGCGCAGACCCGCCGAATAGTTACGATCATACAAAATAAGCCGCCATATACATACATGACAGCTTTTTGCATAGCACTACAGTTTCATTCATGTCGGGGACAAAACGATTGCCCCCAACATGATGCCTTTCGGAACAAAACCTATTTGATGTCCACGATTACCTTTTTATCACCCTTGGAAGCGGCAGCCTTTACAACCGTCCGGATCGACTTGGCGATCCGTCCCTGCTTGCCAATTACCTTGCCCATATCATCCTGGGCAACCTTGAGCTCAATATAAATGGCATCCTCTTTGGACGTTTCAATTACCTCAACCTCTTCCGGATGATCAACTAGGGATTTTGCGATTACTTCTACTAATTCCTTCATCTTAAGATCACCTCCCAGGTCTTATTTCTCGATACCGGCCTGCTTCAAAAGCTTAGCAACAGTCTCCGTAGGCTGAGCACCATTGGACAGCCAGCGCTTTGCTGCTTCCTCATCAATCTTGATGGCGCTTGGCTCCTGATTAGGATCATAAGTTCCGATTTCTTCGATAAATCTGCCATCTCTCGGAGAACGTGCATCTGCTACAACGACTCTATAGAAAGGATGTCTCTTATATCCCATTCTCTTTAATCTCATCTTTACTGCCATGTCTGTTTCACCTCCTTTTTCCCTGTGCGCGAAGCTGCGCACGACATGCATTTATGTTCAGACCAAATATGGTTCCTGACACCTGATTCATGGATTCCGCTATCTTCTAAAAACCGAAGGGCATACGGAACCGTTTGCTTTTCTTGCCGCCCATCATACCGGACATCTGCTTCATCATCTTCCGCATCTGCTCAAACTGCTTCATCAGCCTGTTCACCTCGCTGATATCCACACCGGCGCCCGCCGCGATCCTGCGTTTTCTGCTCGGATTGATGATATCCGGGTTGGAACGCTCCTCCTCCGTCATAGAGAGGATAATGGACTTCGGACGGTTCATCTGTTTCTCATCTATCTCAACATTCTTAAGCTGGCTGCCAAGACCGGGAATCAGGGACAGCATATCCTGCATATTCCCCATCTTCTCCATCTGCGCCATGCTGTCCAAAAAATCATTGAAATCGAAGGAGG
>CAMHJT010000059.1 GCA_946185495.1 uncultured Clostridiaceae bacterium
CACATAGAAAAAGAGCAGGGTAAGTCCGACAGAGATGACCAGCATTACAAGAAAGCTCCGGTTGGGCGGTTTTCTTCTGTTACCGTTCTGGTCGTCATCATTTTGAGGTGTATGATTCTCTTCCATACTGCTTATCCTCCTGTCATTATTTTGAAGTTGGAGCGTAACTGTTCAGATTGGGTCTGCGCTTTCACTGCACAGACCGTGACAAAATCATTCCGCTGCCTCCCAATGCCTTTTCCCGGATTCGCCTGCTTTTTTATGCAGAATGTCCGGAAGTCAGATGCCCTTTACCAGCTGCCATCTGAAGTAACGGCACTCCATATCGTAACAGTCCGGATACGCCCAGACTGTCACTTCCTGCTTGCTATTATGCGCAAATACACAATTTTTATTATAAATGTTCCTTCCTAAATAAGCAATTATATTTTCATGTAATTTTTGTGAAGAAAATTTATAATTTTTTGTAGACATTTACAAAAATATAGTGTATAATAATTGAAGTGTTTCGGGATGTGGCTCAGTTTGGCTAGAGCGTCCGGCTGGGGGCCGGGAGGTCGCAGGTTCGAATCCTGTTATCCCGATTCAAAAAGCCGGCAGTTTTGCCGGCTTTTTATATGTCTCTTATATGCTTACGCTGCTGCTTTTCTCATTTTTTCACAATCAGGCACTTCTTTCCCTCGAACGCAAAGCCGTACTCCAAAATCCTCGTCACGCCCTTTGCCGTGAGATCTGCCGCGTACTGCCTCTCCTCGATCTGCGCAAGCGCGTTCTTCGCGGTGTCCGCCAGTTCCTTCTCGCCGTCATAGTCATCTAACACCTTAAACTCCATGACAATTCCTGCGTCCCTCACGTTCTTCGGCTCCATCACCACGTCATAACGCCCGAAGCCGCTCTCCCGGTTGGATTTCACCATGTAGTCCTTCGCCTGGTTCACCAGAAGTCCCAGCACAATGCCATGGTAGAATTTCTCCGGCTCGCTCTCCCCTGACGGCTTCCTTCCCGCGTCAAAATAGCTGAAGGTATTGAGCGCTACCCGGTTCATATAGTGGTTCATGCCCCGCACGTCCCCGGCAAACATGGATTTTACAAATTCGTTGAAGGAGCGATCCTTCCCAAACCAGTCCTTGATCATTTTCGAAAACATCTTTTCACTTCCAGGTTAGTCAGCTTCATCCGGTAGACCGCGTCATCCTCCGGCACTTTCTGCAAAAGCATGCTCATGTTGAGCGTCATTATTATGCCTCCGTCACCTCTCCCTCAAAAGAACAGTCAGGTCAATCCGCTCCGACCAATTGCCTGCATGCCAATGATGACGCTGTCCGTGAGCCAGTCTGCGGAATTACTGCTGTAAATGCTCCGGTCTACCTTTTCGAAGCTGATATCTTTATCATTGGTAAGCACCACATATCTAACATCATACCTAGCATTCGGCGTCCTTCCAACCAATACCTTCCTGTACGCATAGGACACGCCGTCCTTCGTTACATATGCCCCGTTTTGAAACGCGTATTCCACGCCAAAATTTTCCGCCTCCTTTCCCGCCTCCTGTCCTGTGCGAACCTCTGGAAAACTGCCGATCAGGTGCCACAGCGCTTCATTGCTTCCGTCTCCGATTCTGTAGCAATTGCCTCCGGACATATACGTACTGCAGCTATCTGTGGCGGGAAATACCGTTCCGACAGTTCCGTCCTTTCCGGTCAGATAAAGCGCTGTATAGAATGGGCAGCCCGTCGATCCCTTCTCCTTCTCCGCACCCGACAGGAGGCTGGCAAGCTCTTCTAGGACGTCCGGATCCTCGCAGTGCAGATGATGGGCCGTTCCATTCTCAAATCCCAGCTCAGGCGGAATATGGCTGCCCGCAATCCAGATATCCGCACACGCAAGACCCTGTATATCCTCCGGCACAAGGTCAGCCGCTCCCTCCAGCCCTTCCGGCGAGAACAGCGGATACCACTGCACCTGGTCATCGCTCCAGCTAAGCTCTCCGATCCTGCCCCCTGCATTCCGGCGGTACAGGCAGGTATACCTCGTTTTTCCCTCCTCCATCCAGGCGTCAATCTCTTCCGGAAGATAGGTGCCGGCTTCTTCCTCCGGTATTGTTTTTTTGTGCAGGCTGATCCCCTCCAGGTCATATGCTTTCCTCGTCAGGCTGTCCCGCCCGATATCGTAGACATACATATCCTCCTCCCCCATCGGGTGCAGATATACGGTTCCGCCATCCGCGCTGACAGACTTTTGGCATCCCATTCCGCTAAATGTGAGCGCGCCCGGCGCCTGGCATCCGATGGGAGCCAGGTCTACGGCATTCGTTATCATCCTCCTTTTTTTTGAGTAGACAAAAAGGCCATAGCTTGCGCTGATCACAATCCGGTCCTGATCCGCGTACAGAAGCTCTGCCGGATATATTTCATCCAATGCCGCAAGATCGACCACCGGCCTTGGCACCTCCAGAGATTTGTCCGCTGCCGGATCCATTTTCTCCTGCCCGGAACCTGCGTTCCCTGCCTGCTCCTTCCCGTCCTGTCCGGAACCTGCGTCCCCTGCCAGTTCCTTCCCGTCCTGCCCGGAACCTGCGTTCCCTGCCTGCTCCTTCCCGTCCTGTCCGGAATCTTTGTCCTCCTTCCGCTCCTGTACAGAAGCCTTGCTGATACTGCCCGCGTCCTTTGGGTTTCCCTGCCTTGGAGAAGTCATGAAGCATGCAGCAACGGCCGCGCAGAGGAACACAGAAGCCGCAATCACCCATACTGCAGGCTTCTTATAGTGGAGCACCCCTTTCACCCTTGCCTTCACGCGGTTCCCGCCAAAGGCCAGGGGACACGCGGAAACAAACCGTTTCTGAGCGCTCATGTCAAGAAGCGCCTGCGAATACGCCGCAGCATAGCTCCTGCCCTGGTTCTTAATCACCTTCTCGTCACAGGCCGACTCAATATCCCTGCAGAGCAGGATATACGCTGCCCAGCACAGCGGCTGGAACCAGTAGACCGACAGCAGGAAAAATCCAAGGGCCTTCCACCAGTGGTCACGCCTCCTTAGGTGCGCCGTCTCATGCGCCAGTACCAGGCCAAGCGTCTCTTCGTCCAATCCAGAGGGCACATAGATCACAGGATGAAGGATGCCGAGAATAAATGGAGACTCCACCTCGTCACATTCACGCACAGCCCGTCCCTGTATTCCCGCCCGCACGCTGCCACCATGTGACAATGCAGGCGCCGCAGGGCTCTTTTTTTCACGCGGGCCAGCTTCCCCGTATCTTATCCGCGCCATGCCGCCCTGCTCCGGCACATGCTCTGCCCTGTCCGCCGCTTGAACCATTCCGCCCTGTATCTCGGCAGACGCCATCACCCTGCGTTTCAAAAGCAGAAAGCTGGCCAGCGCATAGAAAAGCATCACTCCCAGCCCGACCAGCCACACCGCGCAGGCGGCAGAAAGGACAATCTGCATCGGATTGATGCTCGCACCCATTTCCGGCGTGAACGATCTGTCCATCACAGGGTTGACCGTTCCGTCAATCACTTTAAGCCCGGAATGGATCTGCGGCCTGGCCGCCATATCGATATTGTCCGGAACAACCTTCCCGCTCGGCAGAAGGCTTAACGCGCTCTGTAACGAAAAGGGACAAACCAGCCGAAGCCCCACCAGCCCCCAGAGCAGGCAGGATATAAACCTTGGCGCCCTCCGGAGCAGAAGCCTGGCCGCCATCACGGCAAGGATCAGCCAGGCGGCGTTCAGAGACAGGTTGCAGATAGTCAGAAATACGGCCTTCATGGTTCATTCCTCCTTTTCCTCTAAAAACGCGTCAATCATTTTCTGGATCTCCTCCACCTCTCCACTCGTCAGCTTCTTTCTGGAGGTAAACGCCGCTATAAATGCCGGAAGGGAGCCTTTATAGGAATCCTCAATAATCTGCTCGCTCTTGGCCGAGTAAAACTCCTCCCTGCTCACAAGAGAGGACACCACGCCATCCACATTCTGAAGCAGTCCCTTCTCACAAAGCTTCCGCAGCACAGTATAGGTTGTCGGCTTCTTCCATTTGAACTCCTTCTCGCAGATCTTTACCAGTTCGCCGGACGCGACCGGCTCATTTGCCCACACGAGATCTGCGAAGCGCTCCTGTATGGTTCCCAACTCAATTTCCTTCATAATACCACCCTTTCCGGTTTATTCATATAAACCAATTTGAGTTTATCACGATAAACCAGCCATGTCAAGCACCTTCGATCCATCTCCATGCAATGCAGGATATAACTGCAGGATATTCATTACGCAACTGTTCAACACCTGAAAAAATAGAGATAATTTTTTGCTTTTTTCTTTCAAAAGTGATATTATGAGTTCTAAAAGTAGTGGTTTTTCTGGTAATAAACATTTCACTTCCGGCAATGCATGTGGTAACTCTAAATCATTTTCAAACAGCCGCTTTATTATGTCAGGCTGCCTCTATTACCCTATTACAACTAAATAACGCAGGAGGGAAAAGAGGCGTTACATGAGGTGGAATTTGAAGATATAGAGCGCGTCAGTAACGATATCAAAAACTTTACAGATGTGAGGGACCTGCTGAATGCGGAGGCGGTGATTAATCTTGTAATAACATTATAAAAGGAGGATTCAAAATGAAGAAGGAAACAAAACAATGACGGCACAGGTTGCTCGCGGCAGCAGCGGTCCTCGCCGTATGCCTGGCGGCAGCCGCAATGCTGCAGACTGCCAGGGCAAGGGCGGAAGAGACGTCTGGAACATGGGTGCTCACGGGCACCAGCTACACCACGCCGGACATGTATTACACCCAACCGGAGAGAGCCCGGTATATTTGACCGCGTAAGCGGAGCAGAGGGCTATGCAATCCGCTATTCGGAAAAATCTTCCATGCGCAAGGCAAAGACACTGTATGGATCCGTAACGAAAGGCTATTTCCTGGACAATCACAAAAAACCGACCTTCAAAAAGGGCAAAACCTATTATGTTCAGGTACGGGCATATGCCACAAATTCCAAAGGTTCCACTGTTTATGGCAAATGGTCCTCTAAAAAGAAAGTAAAGATTAAAAAGTAAATTTTGAACGAACGCATAACAGGCGCAAATCCATGGATTGGATTTGCGCCTGTCTTTCCCGGCAGCCATGCGTCCACATGGCAGGACCGCAAACACAGCCCGCACTCTACCGTTTTTCCTGATATTCCAGCGAAGCTGAGATAAATCCCTTGAACAATGGATGCGGCTTATTCGGCCTTGACTTAAATTCGGGGTGTGCCTGGGTTCCAATAAACCAGGGGTGATCCGGCAGCTCGATCATCTCCACGATATGGCCATCCGGAGACTGTCCCACCAGCTCCATGCCATGGGATTCCAGCGCCTGGCGGTAATCATTATTTACCTCATAGCGATGACGGTGGCGTTCCGCAATCTCACGCCTGCCATAAAGCGCATATGATTTTGAATCCTCCTTGAGCACACAGGGATAAGAGCCGAGCCGAAGCGTTCCTCCCAGATCCGTCACGCCGTCCTGATCCGGCATGATATGGATCACCTGATGCACGCTGCTTGGATTGAATTCGCTGGAATGCGCGTCATGGTATCCCAGCACATGCCTTGCAAATTCCACGATGGTAAGCTGCATGCCAAGGCAGAGTCCCAGATACGGAACCTTGTTCTCCCTGGCGTAGCGGATCGCGCAGATCATGCCCTCGATGCCCCGGTCACCAAATCCTCCCGGCACAATGATGCCGTCTGCCTCACACAGGCTCTCAGCCACATTATTCTTGTTAATCTGTTCCGAATCGATCCAGAGAATCTCAAGATCGGAGTTGCAGGCAAAGGAGCTGTGCTTCAGTGCCTCCACAACAGAAATATATGCGTCATGCAGAGAGACATATTTGCCCACCAGCGCGATCTTCACCTTCTTCACCGGATTCTTCCACCTGTCGATCATAGCGATCCAGTCCTCCAGATCCGGCTCCGGACACGCCACCTTCAAACACTTGCAAACCACATTCGCCAGGCGCTCCTTCTCCATCGCCAGCGGCACTTCATATAACACATCCACATCCAGATTCTGGATGACATTCTCGCTCGGCACATTACAAAACAGCGCGATTTTGTCCTTCATTCCGTCATCCAACGGATAATCTGAACGACAGACTAAAATGTCCGGCTGAATACCGAGGGACTGCAGATTCTTCACGCTGGCCTGCGTCGGCTTCGTCTTCATCTCACCAGAAGCCTTCAGGTACGGGATCAGCGTCACATGGATCATGATACAGTTGTCATGCCCCACCTTGTGCTGGAACTGGCGGATTGCCTCCAGAAACGGCTGGCTCTCGATATCACCGACCGTTCCACCCACCTCAATGATCGCGAACTCCGTATCCTTCGCGTCCAGATTCCTGTAAAACCGGCTCTGTATCTCATTGGTGATATGCGGAATCACCTGTACGGTATGCCCGCCAAAATCCCCCCTGCGCTCCTTCTGCAGAATGCTCCAGTACACCTTGCCGGTGGTGACATTCGACTTCTTGTTCAGGCTCTCATCAATAAACCGCTCATAATGTCCAAGATCCAGGTCTGTCTCCGCCCCGTCATCCGTCACAAACACCTCGCCGTGCTGGATCGGGTTCATCGTGCCCGGATCGATATTGATATAGGGGTCAAACTTCTGGCAGGTGACCTTATAGCCCCTAGCCTTCAGCAATCTTCCGAGAGAAGCGGCAGTTATTCCCTTGCCAAGCCCTGAAACCACTCCTCCTGTCACAAATACATACTTAACCGCCATGTGTTTTTCCTCCGTAAATCATGCTCTTTTTGCAACAGCCCACTGAACAGCTGCCTCATTTCCTATAACTCATTGTATCTGAAATCGTTCCATTCGTCAATGAACTTCCCATCAAAACTCCACTCCATATCGCGCCACGACATTCTTCTCATAGGGATGCTTCCGAAGCTCCAGATCCGACCAGTAATCACTGTGCTTGACCATATACTCCTTGGGATTGCGCCCCGTCATCACAAGCTCCACTGTATCCGGCGTCTCGTCAAGAATCTGCTTCAGCAGCTCCTCATCCAGCAGGTTGCACCTGCAGGGATAGGTAATCTCATCCAGCACGATCATGAGCTCCGGCCCGTTTCCCTCTGGATCAATACCGGAAAAATGCCGGATCGTGCGAAGGATTTCTTCGAGAATCTGATTGTGCTTTTCCGTAATCTCCAGCTTATCTTCATCCGACATATATCTGTAAAATCCATAATCATGCTCTATTTTCAGCACCCTGATCCCGGGGATCGACTCCAGTATCCTGATCTCAGAGCTCTCATTTCCCTTCATAAACTGAGTAAACAATACCTCCTTGCCGGCTCCCGCCATGCGGATCGCCATGCCCACCGCAGCGCTTGTCTTTCCCTTTCCGTCCCCTGCATACATATGAATCATTCCTGTCCCTCCAGACTTCCGAGTTCTTTCAAAAAATATCCGTTACTATCGCAGCTTTTCCATCCGGCCTGCTGCCCTGACTTTTATATCATACCATAAATGATCTATGATGTGTACCATAAATTGCAATGCCCGTACATGCTCCATCCCTTAATCCTATTGATGATGGACACGCATCTACCTATAATTATCCGGCAACCCGCCGTTTCCGAAAATCCGGGATATGCCATACGAATACACCGTCCCGCTGCTGCACGGAAAATCCTGTCCGCCAGTCTTTCTATCCCCGCCGCAGAGCGCGCGGTCATCCCGTCCGTCGCTCCGTCCATTACTGCTGCGAAACGGACAATCTGCCTGTGCGCATTTTTCACAATCATGTCCGGCTTTGCCTTCCACACTGCCGTTCCTTTTCTGCCCGCCATCACCTTCCTGCCGGCTTGCTCCCGGATCGGCCGGCTCCGCAGCTTTGTCTGTGCCGCCGTCACCTTCCTGCCGGCTTGCTCCCGGATTGGCCGGCTCCGCAGCTTTGTCTGTGCCACCGTCACCTTCCTGCCGGCTTGCTCCCGGATCACTGCCGGATACTGTCTCCAGAGATACGGTATAGAGTACACTCTTTTGCGGATGGAGCATGCCGTTTTTCCACTTCACGCCCAGCTCTCCGAAAGCTTCCTGAAGGTTCGGCGCGCCTCCCGCCTCACAGTCCGGATCCGCATCCGCCGCAAACAGCTCCTCCGCGTCCGGGAACTCTCGCCCGGCCGGAACAGCTCCCACATCCTTTTGCACGCGCTCCTCCAGTCTGTCATAGGACGCTGACAACAGCTCCAGCCCGAAGCATTCCAGCCCGAAGCCCATCAACAGATTCCCGCTCTCCTCCATCAGCTCTGCCAGGCGGTCATACCGCTCTCCCAGCGTGACCAGGCAGACCGCCCGTTTTCCTTCCTCCCGCACGACCACTCCTGCCCGCGTCACAACAAGCTCCGTCAGAACGCACCACAGCCCCCACAGCAGCTCCCGGTCAGACTCATCAAAATGATACCGTTCCAGAAACCTGTCCATGTTGACAGCGCCTCTTTCAATCTGAAATGTATAATATGCCGTGTCCATTTTTCTTCCTCCCGCTTTCCCGGATGCATCACGCACCGATGTTTCCCGGCCCGCCCGGCTCTCCCCCTCCAGCCCAACTGCTCTTCGAGGCAAATATCACCCGGAATATGCAGCCTGTTTTCTTAATGCTTTCCTGTATATCATTTCCGGAATCCGGACACAATAGTACATTAGGTTTAGGCGTTGCGCAGGAAAATGTTTTTCCGGCATCAGGAACATAACCCAGGAAATACTATATTCTGCGCAAAGCTGATCAAAAAAACTATATCATTTCGCAATCACCTGCACTGGTACATGACAAGGAGGCAATCATCATGGAAACACTTACCATTTTTTATCACGCGATCTCATCTGTCATCGCGCTGTTTCTTTTGACCAAGCTCATGGGCTGCCGCCAGGTATCCCAGTTCAGTATGTTTGACTATGTAAACGGGATCACCATCGGCTCCATCGCCGCAGAAATGGCGATCGATCTCGAAGGAAACTTCTTAAACTGCCTGACTGCCATGGTGGTGTACGCCGGTTTCATCCTGGTGCTCACCAGGCTTTCCCAGTCCTCCGTCCCGCTCCGGCGACTGATCAACGGCAAAGCCATCACACTTTACAAAAACGGCACGCTCTACAGCCAGAACCTGAAAAAAGCGCGGATGGACATCGATGAGTTTCTCGCGGAATGCCGCATCATGGGCTACTTTGACCTGTCACAGATCGACACCGCGATCTTAGAGCCCAACGGCAAGATCAGCTTTCTGCCCGTGACTGAGGACCGTCCCGCCACTCCGAAGGATCTCGGTATCTCCCCGCAGCAGGAGGAGCTGTTTGCAAATGTAATCATTGACGGACAGATCCAGCACTATAACCTGAAGCATCTCGGAAGGGATGAAAACTGGCTCCGCCAAAAGCTCAAGAGCCAGAATGTAAAACGGATCGAGGATGTTTTCCTCGCCATCAGCGACCGGCACGACCACTTTCAGGTCTTCCCCCGCCTGAGCAAGATCATCGACCAGGACATGCTTGGCTGAGTCTGTGCCATCTGTTTTCCATCACAGGCCTCTAAAAACATTGCCTTTATGATAACACCAACCAGAACTCATTACAAGTATCCTCTTAATTGTACATTTTCCTTTGACAAACAAAGAAAATGCCTTATAATGGAAGATAGGTGTCTGCCGGATTTACGCGCCACCTATACAGAAACAGACAGATATGGCTGCATATCGGAAAGGACAAACAATCTATGAAAACACCATTTGTAACCTATGAGCAGGTTCAGGACATCATCAGCAAATATCCTACCCCGTTCCATCTTTACGACGAGAAGGGCATTCGTGAGAACGCGAGAAAGCTCAAACAGGCTTTTTCCTGGAACAATGGCTTCAAGGAATATTTCGCTGTCAAGGCAACGCCGAATCCCACCATTCTGCGCATTCTGCAGGAGGAGGGCTGCGGAACGGACTGCTCTTCCTATACAGAGCTTCTGATGTCAGATAAATGCGGATTTTCCGGAAAAGATATCATGTTCTCCTCCAACGATACTCCCGCGGAGGAGTTTGCGCTGGCCGCGAAGCTGGGCGCCACCATCAATCTGGATGACATCACCCACATTGATTTCTTAAAAGAGGCCTGCGGGATTCCGAAACGGATCAGCTGCCGTTTCAATCCTGGCGGCAAGTTCGCGATCGCCAACACCATCATGGACAATCCGGGAGACGCCAAGTACGGCATGACCAGACCCCAGATGACCGAGGCCTTCAAGCGGCTGAAGGAGGAGGGTGCCGAGGAATTCGGCATTCACGCGTTTTTGGCCAGCAATACCGTGACCAACGATTACTATCCCACCCTCGCAAAGATCCTGTTCGAGACTGCGGTGGAGCTTGCGAAGGAAACCGGCGTGAAGATCGGCTTCATCAACCTCTCCGGCGGAGTGGGCATTCCCTATACGCCTGACAAGGAGCCCAATGACATCCTTGCCATCGGCGAGGGCGTACGCAAGGTATATGAGGAGGTTCTCGTGCCTGCCGGCATGGGCGATGTAGCCATTTACACTGAGCTTGGCCGGTTCATGCTCGCCCCCTACGGCCACCTGATCACCAGGGCAATCCATGAAAAGCACACCCACAAGGAATACATCGGCGTCGACGCGTGCGCTGTCAACCTGATGCGGCCTGCCATGTACGGCGCCTACCACCACATCACAGTGCTCGGCAAGGAAAATGAGCCCTGTGACCATGTCTACGACGTGACCGGCTCGCTCTGCGAGAACAATGACAAGTTCGCGATCGACCGCAAGCTGCCCCGCATTGAGATGGGCGATATCCTCGCGATCCATGATACCGGCGCGCACGGCTTCGCTATGGGCTACAACTACAACGGTAAGTTGAAATCCGCGGAGCTGCTTCTTCGCGAGAACGGAAGCACAGTGATGATCCGCAGGGCGGAAACGCCGGAGGATTACTTCGCCACACTGGAAGGCTTCTGGGATGTCCAGCTGTAAGCATACCGTTACCCTGTATCGTATCTGTTCAGCGGGTGAAGCTTGCGTATCCTGATTCACCCGCTGTACGGTTTTATACACTATTTTGACCCAGTCCGCGCAGTCAACGCGCAGGCCGGCTGAGTAGTTACCATTTATCCAGTAAAAGGAGGATGACATGGCAAAACGTCTGACCATGATGATACTGAGAAATATATTTCTCTTTCCAATCGTACTGTTCCGCCTGTTCCGTTACGCAAAAAACGACAAGCTGAGTGAACAGAAAAAATATGAACTGATCCGCCTCATCGGCACCAAGGGCTGTAAGGGAGGCAACGTCAACGTCCACAGCTACGGACTGGAGCACCTGCAATCCCAGTCCGGCTATATCATGTATCCGAACCATCAGGGGCTTTTTGATGTCATGGGGCTGGTGGATGTGAATCCTGTTCCATTTGGCGTGGTGATCAAGAAGGAGGCTTACCGCGTATTCGGCCTCCGTGAGATCATCCTGACCATGGGCGGCCTGTTTATTGACCGCGAAAATGTACGACAGGGGCTCAAGGTCATCAACGAGGTGGCAAGACAGGTACAGGAAGGGCGCAATTTCCTGATCTTTCCGGAGGGAACCCGCTCCAAGAACGGAAACCACCTTGGAGATTTCAAGGGCGGCAGCTTCAAAGCAGCCCTGAAGGCCAAATGCCCCATCGTGCCTATCGCCTTTATCGACACCTACCTGCCCTTTGATACCAACTCCATCAAGAAGGTGGATGTGCAGATCCATGTGTTAAAGCCCATTCCCTACGAAGAGTACCAGGGAATGAAAACAGCGGAGATTGCCAGCATGGTAAAGGAACGGATTCAGACAGCCATCGATGAAAATGAACATAACTTTAACAACAAATAAAATCAAGCAGGGAGATTTTATCCACCCTGCCCGCCGCACGGGGCACATAAAAAGCGCACACCATATGAAATGGAATGTGCGCTTTTATTATACAGCCGCATCCATGAACCCATCCAGAAGTCAGGCTTTCCACGGACGTTCTTTTCCACTCCAGCCCCTCTCCCTCCAATAGCCCATATCTGCCTCATTCCAGCCTTTCCTCTGAAGCATACGCATCACATGGAAGAACGCCTTTGTTTTCAGGCCAGGCCTTACCCTGCCGTTTTCTCTTTTGATCCCGGAAGCGATCCGGTCCGTCTTCTTTTCAATTTCGGCTTTTTTCCTGTCGCTCACACTTTTCCAGTTCACAGCAGAGACCGCGCAGCCATACCGGTAAATCTTTGCCACTCCCCAGAAAAAGAGGCTGTCAGCCATATCCTGATTAGCGGATTTCATGCCTGCACCCGCCGCAGTGGAGATACAGACGCCCTGTTTCTGAAACATTCTCCCGTCTGGCCTGTGCACCATCCACCGCCAGCCGTAATGATCCAGAAACGACTTCATGGGACCCGTGACATGGTACACATAGACAGGGCTTGCTAAAATGATCACATCCGCCTCATCGAGCGCCTTCGTAATCGGATCAAGCTTTTCAAAATGCGGGCATTTCGTCTCACTCTGTTGAAAGCACAGCGTACAGCCGCAGCAATATTCCCCGAAATCCCTTGGCAGGAAAAACTCCTTAAGCTCACCTCCGAGCTTTCCGGCAAGCATTCTCGCGATATGACAGGTGGAACCCTCATGGTTCTGCCCATGTATGATGACTGTCTTCATTCCATTCTCCTTTTCCTGTTAATCTGATCCTATGATCCGGCTGACAAAAAATATGCCAGTATGAACTTCCATCAGTCTGAGCTGACTAAATCCTCCCGCCCGCCGCTCTCTATGGCTGGCAGTTTTTATCCACAGAAGCAAAAATCCGGGAAACCCTGATCGTTTCCCGGATTTTTCAAAAACACTTATCGTCTGGTCATCCGGAGACGAAGCAGCGCACGCTTCAGTGCCAGCTCCGCGCGGTGCATGTCAACCCCGGAGCCGTCCTCGATCCGACGTCTCGCCCTTATCTCCGCCTCTTTGGCACGGTTCGCGTCAATTTCCTCCGGCCATTCCACGCTCTCGGCAAGGATGGTAACGCCCTCCGGCAGAATCTGCACAAAGCCGGACATTAGGGCTGCCTCCCTGCTCTGCTCTCCGTCATGGATTCGCAGGACACCGGGGGCGATGATCGCCGTCAACGGAATATGCCCCGGATAGACACCCATGTCACCCTCTGTGGTGGTAAATTCCAAAAAGGAAGTCTCTCCCTCATAAAATATCCGTTCCGGAGCCACAACCTTTAATTTCATATGCTCTGCCATATGCTATCTCCTCCCCGGATCTATTTTACCTTTGCAAGCACATCGTCAATGCTTCCCGCATTCAGGAAATATCCCTCCGGAACGCTGTCATGCTTGCCGTCAATAATCTCCTTGAAGCCGCGGATCGTCTCAGCGATCGGCACATACTTTCCGGAGGTGCCTGTAAACTGCTCCGCCACGAAGAACGGCTGTGACAGGAATCTCTGTACCTTTCTCGCGCGGGATACGACCAGCTTGTCCTCCTCAGAGAGCTCGTCCATACCCAGAATGGCGATGATATCCTGCAGCTCCTTATATTTCTGAAGAATCTCCTGCACGCCTCTGGCTACCTGGTAATGCTCCTCTCCCACGACCTTCGGATCCAGAATTCTGGATGTGGACTCCAGCGGATCAACGGCCGGATAGATACCCAACTCCACAATGGAACGGGAAAGCACCGTCGTCGCGTCCAAATGCGCGAAGGTCGTCGCAGGCGCCGGGTCTGTCAGGTCATCCGCCGGCACATAAACCGCCTGGACGGAGGTAATGGAGCCATTTTTCGTAGACGTGATGCGCTCCTGCAGCGCGCCCATCTCCGTCTGCAGCGTAGGCTGGTAACCAACCGCAGAAGGCACGCGTCCCAGCAGAGCCGAAACCTCTGAGCCTGCCTGCGTAAAACGGAAGATGTTATCAATGAAGAGCAGCACATCCTTTCCGCCCTGGTCACGGAAATACTCCGCCATGGTAAGCCCCGTCAGGCCGACCCTCATTCTCGCTCCCGGCGGCTCGTTCATCTGCCCGAACACCATGGTGGTCTTATTGATAACGCCGGATTCCTGCATCTCATGATACAGGTCATTTCCCTCTCTGGTACGCTCTCCTACACCGGTAAATACGGAATAACCGCCGTGCTCTGTCGCAATGTTGCGGATCAACTCCTGAATCAGCACCGTCTTGCCTACGCCGGCGCCGCCAAACAGTCCGATCTTACCGCCCTTCTGATAAGGACACAGCAGATCCACGACCTTGATGCCTGTCTCTAAAATCTCTGTATCCGTAGCCTGCTCAGAAAATTCAGGAGCTTTCCTGTGAATCGGGTAATACTCCTTGCAGTCCGGCGCCGGCTTGTTATCGATCGGCTTGCCCAGCACGTTAAATATACGTCCCAGTGTGTTTTCGCCCACAGGAACCGTGATCGGAGCGCCTGTGGCCACAGCCTCCATGCCACGCACCAGACCATCGGTCGGTCCCATGGCAATACACTTTACAGTATCGTCACCCAGATGCTGGGATACCTCTACAGTGAGTTCTCCTCCATCCCTGGTTGCGATCGTGATCGCGTCATTGATCTCAGGAAGCTTTCCCTCACTGAACTTAATATCCAATACGGCACCAATGATCTGGGTAATCTTACCGACATTTTTTTCTGCCATATATTCTTTTCTCCTCTAAAAAACACTAGTTTTATCTGTCATCATCCGGTCGGACGCCGAATCCGCCGATCCAGCCCAACATACGGGCGAAAACGATATCCGGCTCCTTCCATATAACGGTTTGTTACGAGATTGCCTCCGCGCCGGCAATGATCTCGGTCAGCTCCTGTGTGATGGAGCCCTGTCTTGCGCGGTTGTACTTCAAAGACAGATCCGCGATCATGTCCTCCGCGTTTTTGGTCGCGGAATCCATAGCCTGCATACGTGCGCCGTTCTCACTGGCAATCGCCTCGATGAACGCGCCGTAAATGATGTTGTTAATATACTTTGGAATGATCATGTCCAAAGCTTCATCGGCTTCAGGCTCATAATTCATGGGCGTCGTCAGGTCAATCTCCGTGCCCTGCATGATCTCATCCACATTGAGCGGGAGCAGCTTCACCAGCCTCGGCTCCTGCACTACTGTATTCTTGAAACGGGTATATGCCATATAGATCTCTCCAATCTCCCCATTTTCATAGGAGGTCAGCACATTTTTCCCGATCTGGATCGCGTCCGCGTACAGGGGATCATTCATCACCTCTGAATCGTCCTCCACAATGCGATAGCCCTTCCGCATCAGCCCTTCCAGGCCCTTCCTGCCGACCGCGTAGATATCCGTCTTGTCCGGAGCGCACGCGGAAGTAATCTCCTTGATCACATTGTTGTTGTATCCGCCCGCAAGGCCGCGGTTGGAGGTGATGGCGATCACTGCCTTCCTGTCTGAAGCGTTCTCCTTCAGGTATTTGTGGTCTATCTTGCCCGTTCTGGCCAAAACGGAGCAGATCGTCTCATACAGCATGGTAAAATATGGTTTGTTGCTCTCTGCCCTGGTCTTTGCCTTCTGAAGCTTGACGGTCGAGACCAGCTTCATGGCCTTCGTGATCTGGCCGGTGCTGGCAACACTCTCTTTCC
>CAMHJT010000060.1 GCA_946185495.1 uncultured Clostridiaceae bacterium
CCGCCGCCGTCACCGTCGGCACGGCCGGCTACGTCGTCACCAACACGCATACGCCTGCCGTGACGAGCGCCACGGTCCGCAAGGTCTGGGAGATCATGAAGAACAACGATATCTCGACGCTGCCGATAATCGACGGGGAAAAGAACCTGCTAGGGCGGATATCCCTGAAGGCCCTGGCCTTCGCGTTTATGGACAGCCTCAGCAGCCACAGGTTGTAGTAGCGTTAAACGGCAAGGTTTTAACAGCGGGTGTGGATTACAGGGTATACTACACTAACAACATCAATTCGGGTGTCCGCGGTTCATCGTCATCACCTACCGTGGCGGTCTATGGTGTCGGCAACTATAAGGGTACACTCAGAACGACCTTTACGATCGCTGCTGCAGAAACGATCCCGTATGGGGCTCCGGCAGCAGAGATCAAGGCAGTGGATACACAGAATATTGTTGGAGATATTTCTCTGAACGCAGGCTGGAAGTGGATGGACTCCGATATTGTGAAGGAACTGGTTCCGGGTGGGTCAGTGACTGCGACTGCGGTATACGCGCAGAGCGATAAGGCAAATTACCAGAGGACATCTGTGATCGTAACTATTACGAAGGACGCGGCAGCGGGCGGTAATACGCCTGGCGGCGAGACTCCGCAGACGGGCGGTGACCAGCAGGGTGAAGCGCAGACAGATGAAGACTCGATTGAAGACAAGACCAGCAATGGTGTTTATCAGGTTACAGGCGCTTCAACCGTAGAGTACCAGATTCCGCTGAACAAGGCTGCAAGTGTTACGATTCCGGCAACGGTTGTTCAGAATGGAAAAGCGTATAAGGTTACATCAGTATCAGAGGAGGCCTTCAAGAACAATAAGACGCTCAAGCAGGTAGTGATCGGAAGCAATGTGACATCGATCGGAGCGGGTGCCTTCAACGGATGTACCGCGCTGACAAAAGTACAGATCAATTCCAAGGTGACGAAGATCGGAGCAAGGGCATTCTACAAGTGTACGAAGCTGACCTCTGTCACAATACCGTCATCAGTGGGCAAGATTGGCGCTAAGGCATTCTTTGGATGCAAGAAGCTTAAAAAGATTACGATCAAGACGACGAAGCTTTCCAAGAGCAAGGTCGGAGCAAATGCCTTTAAGGGAATCTATGCAAAGGCAACAATCAAGGTTCCGGGCAAGAAGTTTAAGACATACAAGACGATGCTGAAGGCAAAGGGCGTTGGCTCAAAGGCTAAGATCAAGAAATGATCGGCAGCATGAGATAAACCTGAGCGGTGATTGAAAATGGGGAACCATATCCGGCGTGTAAGGCGCTGGATATGGTTCCTTTATTGTTTTGCAGACACTTCAGTCAAAGCTTTATGAAATGCTTGTTTATAAATTAATAAAAAAGTAAAAAATATGTAACAATTATTGTGCAACATGGAGAGAGAAAAAATGTGTTTTTCGTTATAAATACCACAATATGTAGTATTTGACGAAAATATAATAGATTATTAGCAAGAAATTAGTGAAAATATATTGTAATGTCGTTTTTTTTATGGTATAAAAGAATAAGGTAATTATACCTATAGGAAAAGGGAGACTTTTAGTTTTTAAAGTGAAAGGGAGAGATTGTATGAGGAGAGGAAAGTGGAAGCGGTTTTCCGCGGTCGCAATGGCTGTAGTCATGTCATTGACAGGGGCTGTGAACTACAACAAGGTCATTGATAACAGCCTTTCTGTCAGTTATGCAGGGGAGAGTGACTTTTCCTTTGCGGAGGGCGCGGGAACAGGAAATGAATTTCAGAGCAGTTCGTGGAAGTTTGTCGGCCACGGCAGAAATTCCGAGGGTGGTACTTATGACCTGACGGCTGCTACAAACAAGCCGTATCTTCCGGGGATCTATGACAATGAATATTCTACAGACGGTCATCCGATCATTCGTCTGATTCAGGGTGTCAAGTCACAGACAGACGCGAACGGCAAGGACAATGGTATGGAGTATACGGCGGGCCGGAATGTGGATTACCGCAGCGGCGCTGCATTTTTGAACAAGGGAATTCCTCTCGGAAGCACGTCTTCATTTTCAATGAAGTATACTTTTTCTATGCCGACGGCGGTTGTCAATGAGGGACAGGCCGGTGGAGCCAAGTATGCCAGAGAGGTCGGCGGAGACGGCATTGCGTTTATTATGACCACAACGCCGTTAGAGAGCATCAAGGTGGATGCGGGAAGCGGAATCGGTTATGGCAAGATCAGCGGCAACAGCCTTGCCATTGAGATGGACTCCTTTTTTAATGGCGCGTATTATTATAAGGATAATGGCGGTGAGGCGCTTGCCAACTGGAATTTTGACAACCAGATCAAATTTAGCGGTTATGGGGGCATGGCTTCCGATGGCACGCCAAACAACAAGAGCTTCAACTATGTAAATGTGGATCATGTGGAGCGTTTTGACCATTTTGCCGTAACTCTGGACGGTAATGTCAAGAAACATGAGGTGATCAATTATATTAATGGCGTTACCCCGGCGGAATCGGTGCTTGCAGGTTCTAAGAAGAATACAGCGACGAATACAGAGAACAGCACAAGCACATATGACAAGCGTTTTACGGACAAGGGCGTGAACGACCGCCTGTTTACGGTATGGGTGGATTATGACGGCTCCCAGATGAAGATCAGCTACGCGAACGGTTCTTTTGCGGAAGCGGTAAGACCGGCATCCCCGCAGATGGTTTATCCGGTTAGTTTGGCGGAGAGATTCGGCAATAAGACAGTGTATCTTGGATTTACATCATCTGTCGGAACTTCCAAGGCCAACCATACGATTCATTCGTTCCAGTTTTCCAATCTGAAAGAGACATCCTACAAGGTGGAGTATTATCTTCAGAATAAGCTGGATAAGACCAAGTATGACCTGCAGGATGGTGATACGCAGAATGTGACAGGCGTGATTGCCGGAACAAAGGTGACGGATGCAGAGTACCAGAAGACATATCCTGATTATGAGTTCAAGACATTAACTGGTCTTTCTATACCGGAGATTTCAGTTGCCGAGGATGGCAGTTCAGTTTTGAAGCTGTATTATCAATACAATCCCGGTAGAACGAACTATACGGTAGAGTATTATCTGCAGGATAAGACAGACAAGACGGTTTACAATCTTCAGCCAAAGGATACCGTGAAGGTGCCGGATGTTCTTGTTGGAACACAGGTATCGGATACCGCGCATGAAAAGGCATATCCGGATTATACGTTTAAGAAGATACCGGGCAAATCAATTTCCGATATTACGGTTGCCGAAGATGGCAGTTCGGTTTTGAAGCTGTATTATGAGTATACACCGAAGCTTGAAAAATATAAGGTGGAGTACTACCTTCAGGACAAGACGGATCCGACAGTTTATAATCTTCAAACCAAGGATACTGTTGAAAAGAAAGATATTGAAGTGGGAACAGAGGTAAATGACGGTATTTACCAGAAGGATTATACGGATTACACGTATACAACGGTGGATGGCAAGTCTGTTTCTTCCATAGTAGTAGAGGAGAACGGTGACAATACTCTGAAGCTCTACTACAATCTGACTGACACAACCTATAATGTGGAGTATTACAGGGAGAAGCCGGATGGAACCTATCCGGTTAAGCCTGATAAGAGCAAGAGGGAGGATGGAACTGTAGGGCAGAAGGTGACGGACGCGGGATACCGGGATCAGTCCAAGGATCCGGATTTTGACGGGTATGTCTATACGACAGAGAAGGACTCCGTCAAAACGATTACAGTGAAGCCGGACGGGAGCTCAACCCTGAAGCTTTACTATAAGCTGTCAGATGCCCAGTATAACGTGGAGTATTACAGGCAGAAGCCGGATGGCACTTACCCGGCTAAGCCGGATAAGAGCAGTAAGGAGAATGGTACTGTAGGCGAGGAGGTCAAAGACGATCCCTATCAGGATCAGTCCAAGGATTCTGCTTTTGATGGCTATGAGTATACCACGGAACCGGAATCTGTGAAGGATATCACGGTGAAAGAGGATGGCAGCTCGACCTTGAAGCTTTACTATAAGCTGGTGGATACCACCTATAATGTAGAGTACTACAGGCAGAAATCAGACGGCACCTATCCATCGGTACCGGATAAGAGCAGCACGGAGCCGGGAAAGGTTGACCAGAAGGTCAAGGATGATCCATATCAGAACCAGTCGGCAGACCCCGCGTTTACAGGATATTCTTATACGACCGAGCCGGAATCTGTGAAGGATATCACAGTGAAGGCGGATGGCAGTTCTACTTTGAAACTGTATTACAAGCTGGCAGATACCACGTATAAGGTAGAGTATTACAGACAGAAGCCGGACGGCACTTATCCGACGGTACCGGATAAGTGCAGCACAGAACCTGGTATTGTGGGACAGACAGTAGTGGATTCACCCTATCAGGATCAATCCAAGGATTCAGATTTTGATGGATACGCTTACACTACGGAGGATATTTCTGTTAATGAGACCAAGGTGGAAGCGGACGGCAGCTCAACCCTGAAGCTGTATTACAAGCCTGCGGACACAACTTATAATGTGGAATATTACAGACAGAAAGCAGATGGGACATATCCCTCTGTACCGGATAAGAGCAGCAAGGAAAATGGCGTGATGGGGCAGACCGTGAAGGATGATCCGTATCAGGATCAATCCACGGATCCGAATTTTAAAGGTTATACATATACCACAGAGCCAAAGTCCGTGAAGGACATCGTGGTGAAGGCGGATGGCAGCTCGACGCTGAAGCTTTATTATAAGCTGGATAAGGCTCCCTATAATGTGGAGTATTACAGACAGAAAGAGGATGGAACCTATCCGACGGTGCCGGACAAGAGCAGCAAGGAAGATGGCATTGTTGGTGATATTGTGAAAGACAATCCGTATCAGGATCAGTCGAAGGATCCGGCATTTAATGGGTATGCCTATACGAGCGAGCCTGATTCCGTGAAAGCGATCATAGTGAAGGAGGATGGCAGCTCTACTTTGAAGCTGTATTATAAGCTCGGTGCTGCTTCCTACAATGTAGAGTATTACAGGCAAAAAGCAGATGGCACTTATCCAACGGTGCCGGATAAGAGCAGCAAAGAGAGCGGAACAGCCGGACAGACGGTGAAGGATGAGCCGTACCAGGATCAATCAGCGGATCCGGATTTTTCGGGATTTGCTTATACAACGGAGCCTCAGTCCAAGAAACAGATTACGGTGACGCCGGATGGAACAGCTACACTGAAACTGTATTACAAGCGGTCGGATACAACCTATAATGTTGAATATTACAGGCAGCAGCCGGACGGCAGTTATCCGGATGTGCCGGATAAGCAGGAAAAGAAGGGTGGCACGGCATCCGCAACTGTGACGGATACACCATTCCAGAACCAGTCCTCAGATCCGGACTTTACCGGATTTGAATACACGGACGTGCCTGACAGTTCGGTGAACACAATCGTGGTAGAACCGGATGGCAGTTCTACGCTGAAGTTGTATTATAAGCTGACAAGGACCACCTATAACGTAGAGTATTATCGCCAGCGAAATGACGGCACCTATCCGTATATTCCGGATAAATCCGCGAAGGAAAGTGGAGTTGTAGATACATTCGTTCCTGATGCGAAGTATCAGGATCAGTCGAAGGATCCGGCGTTTAATGGGTATAGTTATGTAATCGAGGGAGGCATGTCTGTCAGCTCAATCATTGTGAGGGCAGACGGAAGCTCAACTTTGATGCTGTATTATAAGCTGATCAAAGCTCCGTATACGACAGAGTATTACAATAAGCAGCCGGATGGAACCTACAAGCTGATGGATTCGATACCTGGTAAGGAAGTGGTTCCGGGCACACATGTGGTAGCTTTGGAGAAGGAATACCCCGGATTTAATCATGTAAGGGTTCCGCAATCTGTAGAGGAAGCAGACGTGCTGCCGGATGGCTCCACGGTATTGAAGGTATATTATGATCCGGATACGGCGGTACCGACACCGAATTATATACTGAAGTATTTCAAGCTGAATCCGGATACAAAGCAGTATGAGTATGTTACATCCTCCGGATTGATCGCGGGCACCTTGAATCAGACCTATCAGGTGACCGATGTGGATAAGAATTATGAGACGAAATTCTCGTCCGATGGATATTTGGTGAATAAGGATAAGAATCAGGCTTACAGCGTGACACTGACGGATGCCAGTGGTTCCTATGAGATGGACGTCTACTATGATCCGCCGGTGACCAAATATGTGACGGAATATTATATCAGGCAGCCGGATGGAACTTACAAGCTGGAGCTGAAGGAGTCTGAGGATAACACGCATGCGGGAAGGTTTGTGACAGCGGCTGAGAAGACCTTTGACGGTTATAGCCATGTGGTAAATGGAGACAGTAATGAATCAGATGTTGTTCAGGCAGACGGGTCTACAGTATTGAAGGTATATTATGATCCGTCAGTACCGGTTACGCCTCCTGCACCGGAGACCAATCCGACATATACAGTGTACTATTACATCCAGCAGCCGGATGGAACCTATAAGGAATATACCAAGTATGACAATCTGCCGGGTACGACTGGAAAGACCGTTAGCGCGACAATCTTCACGATTGACGGTTATGAGCACGCGACAGTTCCTGAGTCGAAAGAATCTGATATCGTGAAGGCTGACAGTTCTACGGTATTGAAGGTATATTATAAACTGAAGCCTCAGCCTGCTCCTGCGACAGAGGCGGAAGAGGAGGAAGAAGAAGAGGAAGAAGAGGAAGAAGAGGAGGAAGAAGAAGAGGAGGAAGAGCCGGAGACAGAGGAAGCGAAAGCGCCTGCTCCCAAGGCAAAGTCTGCCGGTACTGGTGACGCGTCTCCTGTGAGGGCGGCTTCCGGAATTCTTGTGACCTCAGTCCTGCTTGGTGCAGCGTTCCTCTTGATGAAGAAAAAAGAAAATGAAATAGACTGACGTATCAGGTGCTGTTCGAGGTAACAATAGCATTATGATAACCGGGATGCCGGCCGATAGGAATATTGGCCGGCATTTTCCTTTCATGTGTGGAGGATTTCCTGGCCACTGCTTTCATGAATTTCATTTCGTCGGCAAATGAGAAAAAAGACTTTACAAAAATGGAATTATTATATAAGATGATAAGGATAGCATACTGACGTATGAAATCAGGTCAGCCTGAAGAAAGGAAAAGGGAAAAGCATACATATGGGAAAGAATAATGATTCTGAGGAATTTGACCTGATCGATTTTGACCTGAATGAATATGACGAAGAAATCGAGAAGGAAGAGGAGAAGCAGGCCGGAAGGAAAGCAAAGGGGCAGGCTTCGAAAAAAAGGAAACCCGCTGAAGAGGAGGATGAGATTCCTCCAGATGGGAAGGATACGGAGATGTTCAAGAGCATCATCCTGATCCTGTTGATCATTGTATTTGCATGTCTGATTCTTGGCTTTATCACATTTATCGTTAATACAACGGGAAAAAAGTCTAAGAAGCAGGAAAAAGAAACCTATGTGACTACAGAACAGAGGAAAAAGCCTGCACAATCAGACACGGAGGCTGTTACTGAGGAGAAGAAGACAGAGGCAGATACAACTGAGGATGAGCAGAAGGAGAAGCTGGAGGAAAATATTGAAGAAATTACGAAGAAGGTGAATGAAGACAGCGGAAATCATGATCCTGCTCCGTCCCAGACACCGGCGCCTTCGAGGGAGACACAGAGGGATCCGGAGCCGGAAAATGAGCCGGCACCTGCAAAGGCCGAGCCTGAGGAACCCGCTGCCGAGCCTGAAGAACCCGCCGAGACGCCTGAAGAGACGCCTGCCGAGACACCGGCTGAGACGCCTGCAGAGGAGACGCCCGCTGAGATACCGGCAGAAGAACCTGTCCTGAATGAACCGGTTGTGTCGCCGGAGACGCCGGAGGAACCTGCGCCGGAAGCAGTACCTGCAGAGTGAGAACCGGCAGACCGTTTGAGGAAAGCAGTCTGCGGCAGGAGGCCGCTTGTCCGGGCTCATCCGGAAGAATGATCTCATGATTTATTCGGGAGAATACATCTTACGGATGAGCCGGACATGCTGTTATAAGAATATATTATATACGATGATGGTGAACGGAATGACATATGAAAAGTATGATGAGGAAGAATTGCTTCTGCTGACCAGAGAGGGGAGCGAGGATGCAATGACAGCGCTGATCAGAAAATATGCCCCTCTGGTGAGATCTTCTGCGCGCGCTTTATATCTGATCGGTGCGGATACGGAGGATCTGGTACAGGAGGGAATGATCGGTTTGTACAAGGCGATCCAGAATTATGAGAAGGAGCGTGACGCTTCATTTTATACATTTGCGAAGCTTTGTATCGACAGGCAGATTTATAGCGCGATCAAAGCGTCCAACCGCAAAAAGCATTCCCCGCTCAATACCTATGTTTCTCTTTATGCGAAAAGGGGAGAAGACGAGGCGGAGCTGATTGACAATCTGGAAGCCGGAAATTCCTCGGATCCTGAGAGGATCGTACTGGAGCGCGAAAACGCGCTGGATCTTCAGGCACTGATAGAATCGAGCCTGAGCAGGCTGGAGAGATCTGTACTGCCGCTTTATCTGGAGGGGATCTCTTATTCAGAGATCGCGGAAAGGCTGGATAAGACGCCGAAGGCGGTTGACAATGCTGTGAGGAGAATCCGTGAAAAAATAAAAAAGATAAAAAAATAAAAAAAAGCTTTACAAATAGAGGATAATCTGATATTATAGAAAAGTCGCAAGGACAAGCTGGCGTGGCACAGTCGGTAGCGCACCTCATTGGTAGTGAGGAGGTCACGGGTTCGATTCCCGTCGCTAGCTTTACACATCTAAGGTTTGATTTATCAAACCTTTTTTTTTATATCGCGAGCTACCGGGACGAAGATATCGGTTTTGTGACCGGCGGCTTGCGGTGTGCAGGGGGGATCGCTCTCTTTCCAGCACAGTAATGATCAGTTATTTCGGTGCACCGGATTGTACTGTCTGAAAAAAAAACAGTTGTAAATTGACGGATGAGAAGAATTGTGATAAAGTATCAATAATTATGATTTAAGATAGTTGATAGAAGGAGTTGACATCATGATGGAAGGCGAAGTGGTTTCAAAGCATTTTATAGAACAGATCATTGATAAGGATCTGGAAGAGGGAACTTATCAGAAAGTCGTGACAAGATTTCCGCCTGAGCCGAATGGCTATCTACATATCGGACATGCGAAGTCCATTATTTTAAATTCGGGACTGGCGAAGGAGTACGGAGGCACATTTCATCTGCGTTTCGATGATACTAATCCCATGAAAGAAAAGTCGGAATATGTGGAGTCTATCCTGGAGGATGTCAGGTGGCTGGGAGCGGATTTCGGGGACAACCTGTTTTACGCGTCTGATTATTTTGACGCGATGTATGAGTCTGCCCTGAAGTTGATCCGGAAGGGAAAAGCCTTTGTCTGTGACCTGACCGCGGATCAGATCCGGGAGTACAGGGGCACGCTGAAGGAGCCGGGAAAGGAAAGCCCGTACAGAAACCGTTCCATTGAGGAGAATCTGGAGCTGTTTGAGCGTATGCGAGCCGGGGAATTCCCGGATGGGTCGAAGGTGCTGAGGGCGAAGATTGATATGGCTTCTCCCAATATTAATATGAGGGATCCCGTGATCTACCGGATTGCCAGAATGTCGCATCACAATACGGGAGACCGCTGGTGCATCTATCCGATGTATGATTTCGCGCATCCGATCGAGGATGCGGTGGAGGGTGTCACCCATTCGATCTGTACATTGGAGTTTGAGGATCACAGGCCGCTCTATGACTGGGTGGTACGGGAACTGGAATTTGAGCATCCGCCCAAGCAGATTGAGTTTGCGAAGCTGTACCTGCAGAATGTAATCACCGGTAAGCGGTATATCAAGAAGCTGGTAGAGGACGGTGTGGTGGATGGCTGGGATGATCCGAGGCTTGTTACAATCAGCGCACTTCGCAGAAAGGGAGTCACGCCGGAGGCAATCCGCATGTTCATGAAGCTTTCAGGCGTTTCCAAGGCCAATTCCACATCGGATATGGCGATGCTGGAATACTGCATCCGTGAGGATCTGAAGATGAAGGCGGCCAGAATGATGGCGGTACTGGATCCTGTTAAACTGGTTATTGATAATTATCCGGAGGATACAACCGAGCTTCTGGAGGTAGAGAATAACCAGGAAAATGCCGAGATGGGAACCAGGCAGGTTCGTTTTGGCAGAGAACTGTATATAGAGAGGGAGGACTTCATGGAGGTTCCTCCAAAGAAATATTTCCGCCTCTTTCCGGGGAATGAGGTACGCCTGAAAAACGCGTATTTTGTTACCTGCACAGATTTTGTGAAGGACGAGCAGGGTAATGTGACAGAGGTACACTGTACATATGACCCCGCGACCAGATCTGGTTCCGGTTTTGAGGGTCGCAAAGTAAAGGGTACGATTCACTGGGTAGAAGCCGGTTCGGCTGTGGACGCGACGGTTCGCCTGTATGAAAACCTGATCCGGGAGGGAGAAGAGGTTCTGAAGGATGATTATTCCAATCTTAATCCGGATTCTCTCGTGGAGCGGAAACACTGCAAGCTGGAGGCGGCGTTTGCGGATGCAGAGCCGGGAGAACGGTTCCAGTTTTTAAGGCATGGTTATTTCTGCACGGACACAAAGGATTCAAAGAAGGGCCAGCTAGTGTTTAACCGTATTGTTTCGATGAAGAGTTCGTATAAACCGAAGTAGGGACAGGCGCTGATCCTGTTTGTTTCCAGGGCGGGATGATGGCATTTGCATCTGATATGGATCAGGTCAGAAAACAGGCGCGTATAGAAGGAGCCATGCAGAATGGCGTCTGTATACCTTAAATATAATGCGGGAGTAACCGTTTTTATAGAGGAGGACGTGAGATATGGGTTTATTGTCGGATTTGATCTCTCTGGGTTTTGATACGGAGGAGATTGAAATCTACGAAAAGAAGAAATCTTCAGATCGGACAGAGGAATCAGCAGCCGTAGTTGTGGAAAAAAAGGAGGAGGATTTTCTATTCTCCAAAAAGTATGAATGTCCGTGCTGCGGGGAGACATTTACGATGCCTTCGATCCGGGCGGGCAAGATCAGGCCTGTCAGCCAGGATGATGATCTAAGGCCTGTGTATGAGCATATCGATCCACTGAAGTATGACGCGATTGTATGCCCGTTTTGCGGATATGGCGCTCTGTCAAAGAATTTTAAGACCATGATGCCCGTACAGAGGAAGAAGCTAAAGGAATTCATTACGCCGAAATTCAAAGGACTTGCGCCTGCGGGCGAGACGCTGACCTATGATGAAGCAATCCTTAGATATAAGCTTGTGCTTTTGTGTGATATAGTCGGACTTGGCAAAAGCAGCCGCAAGGCCTATACCAGTCTGAAGCTGGCCTGGGTAATCCGGGGCAAGCTGGAACACATGGACGAGGCGCCCGGGGAGGAAAAACTGCAGGAAGAGGACAAACAGAAACTTCTGGAGGAGAAAAAGAAGCTGCAGGAGGAAGAACAGGAATGCATTCAGAACGCGTATGAGGGCTTCCGGATGGCGTTTTCGTCAGAGGGCTTTCCAATGTGCGGGATGGATGAGGTCACGATTTCTTATCTGACCGCTGTGCTGGCCTTTAAGCTTGGCAAATATAAGGAAGCCCTGCAGTATCTGGGCAGCATTGTGGTAAACAGTCAGGCTTCCTCAAGAATCAAGGGAAAGGCGCTTGACCTGAAGGATCAGATCAAGGAGCAGGTGAAGGAGCAGGCCAGGGAGCAGGCCAAAACAGAATCATAACAGTTAGGGGTGTTAATGTTGGAAAGAGAGATACAGGAAGAGCAAAGATATATATATGTGCTTTTGAGCCGGACGCATACGGTTCCTGCGAGGCTGATCAGAATGTACACGAAAGAGCCGTATTCGCATGCCTCTATAGCGTTGGATATGGAATTGAGAAACCTATATAGCTTCGCGAGAAAACACATCCATAATCCGTTTGACTGTGGTTTCATAGAAGAGGATATTGAAAAGGGAATCTTTGGCAAGGATAAAAATGTGTACTGCAGCGTGTATGAGGTTCCGGTGACGGAGGAGCAGTACCGGCATCTGAAAGAAGAGCTTGATGTTTTTATCAAGAACAGAGAGGACTATCGATATAATTACACCGGACTTGTCGGTGTGATGTTCGGGAAAAATGTGGAGGATGGCAAGCACTTTTTCTGCTCCCAGTTTGTTTCCTATGTATTTAACAAGAGCGGCATTCTGCTGCATTCTAAAAAGTCAGGGCTTACCAGGCCGTATGACTTTCATATTCAGCTGAAGGACAGGCAGATTTATAAGGGAAAGCTGTCTGAATACCGTATGTTTTTGAAAAAGACCCGATCCTGTCTTTCGGATTATCTGGGTGAGGGTTATCCAAGAGCCATGTAGATACGGATTTGAAGATGTCGAGCAGGGGATGTATGCCGGGCTGGATATAGTCGGGCAGGGCACATTTAAAACAGGAGGGAAAATTTCCCTCCTGTTTGGTTTTTAAGGTGTATTATTCCTGTCCGGACGATTCGTTCAGATCCGGAGTGACGGCGCTGTGTGATTTGAGTACGGCTCTTGGAAGCGCGTCTTTTGCGTTTTTCCAGGGCTCATTCTGGTAGCGGTAATCGAATTTGTTGATGAACCACGACAGATCCTCCTGCATCCGCTTCATATTTGTAAAGTAAGAGGAGTTAAGATCGGAGAGGAAGGTCTTTAACTGATCCTTTGCGAGATAGTCCGGCGCCTGTTCGAATAAAAGGGCATAGTGGTAAGTACAAAAGCCCTTGGAGTCGCGCAGCTTGCGGGGAAAGGAAGGGTCTTTTTTGTACATGTGAAAGATAGTCTCGATATAACGCTGGAATACGGTTTCTATCCTGTTGCAGACAAAACAGCTTTGCTCCAGGCTGGAGATGTAAGCGCTCATGGGGGAGTCTGTTTTTTTCTTGAGAAGTCCCTTGCCGGCCTGCGCGGGCTCCCTGGATAACTGATCCAGATCCCGCGTGACCTTTGCCATATGGGTGCTGAGAATCAGTGCCAGTCCCAGACGGTTTTTCTGCTGATAGAGGGTCTGTATGTGTTTTTCACAGAAACCAAGGCTGTCCGTGACGGCGCGGTTGTCATCTTCCATGTAGCTTGGACCCAGCGTGAATTCGATCGCGTTTCTTTCCAGTTCACTTTTTAAGGAGCAAAGAGGGCATTCGTGCTCTCCATTGAAGGCGTCATTGACGGGTATGGTGTATAATTGTTCTTTCAAGATTGGTTCTCCTTTCCGGCCTGTGATCCGACCTGCGCATCTGTTCAGCACCGGCTGGACAGATACATTTGCTGTTGACAATGATACGATTTACATGCTGGTTTTTATTTTAGCAGAAATGGCCTTCAACTACAAGCATTCCTGGAAAAGTGTGTCCGGAGTGCCTGTTTAACAAAAATATCACAATTATTTTACGTTTAGGGGTTGATTTTTTTGCAAATTAGGTTAAAATAAGAACTATGTTAGCACTCGTAATAAGTGAGTGCTGATTGCTAGATCATCAGCTTACTGAACAGGCGAAGAGAACAGTTCAGATGCAGAAGCTGTATAAAAGGAGGAATTTGAGATGAAGTTAGTACCATTGGGTGACAGAGTTGTTTTAAAGGAGTGTGTGGCTGAGGAGACGACCAAGTCCGGCATTGTTCTGCCGAGTTCTTCACAGGAGAAACCGCAGTATGCTGAAGTGGTTGCTGTTGGTCCTGGAACTGTTGTGGATGGCGAGAAGGTTGAGATGCAGGTCAAGGAGGGTGACAAGGTCATTTACTCCAGATATGCCGGCAATGATGTGGAATTAGACGGCGAGAAGTTCATCATTGTAAAGCAGAGTGACATTCACGCAGTTGTGGAAGCATAACAGATACAAGGCAGAATGCTGTAGGGAAAATAATAGATAGATGATTTGGAGGTAGAAAGATCATGGCAAAAGAGATTAAATATGGAGTTGAGGCTCGTAAGGCATTGGAGTCCGGTGTAAATCAGCTTGCAGATACAGTAAGGGTAACTCTTGGACCGAAGGGTAGAAATGTGGTTCTGTCCAAGTCCTATGGCGCCCCGCTGATCACCAATGACGGCGTGACGATCGCGAAGGATATCGAGTTAGAGGACGCGTTTGAAAACATGGGCGCGCAGATCGTGAAGGAGGTTGCCACCAAGACCAATGATGTGGCTGGTGACGGTACGACGACAGCAACTGTTCTCGCACAGGCAATGATCAATGCAGGAATGAAGAATCTTGCGGCAGGCGCGAACCCGATCATTCTGAGAAAGGGAATGAAGAAGGCGTGCGATGTTGCGGTTGAGTCCATCTCCAAGATGAGCCAGACTATCTCAGGCAAGGAGCAGATCGCAAGGGTGGCTTCTATTTCAGCAGGCGACGAGAATGTGGGAACCATGGTGGCAGATGCCATGGAGAAAGTTTCCAACAACGGCGTCATCACGATCGAGGAGTCCAAGACCATGAAGACAGAACTTGACCTTGTGGAAGGTATGCAGTTCGATCGCGGTTATATTTCCGCATACATGTCAACGGATATGGAGAAGATGGTTGCGGAGCTGGATAATCCGTATATTTTGATCACAGACAAGAAGATTTCCAATATTCAGGATATTCTTCCGTTGCTGGAGCAGATCGTTCAGAGCGGACAGAAGCTTTTGATCATCGCTGAGGATATCGAGGGCGAGGCGCTGACCACACTGATCCTCAATAAGCTGCGCGGTACCTTCCAGGTTGTCGGTGTGAAGGCTCCGGGATATGGCGACAGAAGGAAGGCTATGCTGGAGGATATCGCGATCCTGACCGGCGGCAAGGTGATCACAGAGGAACTTGGCCTGGATCTTAAGGAGACAACACTGGCAGATCTTGGCCGCGCGAAGAGTGTCCGCGTTGAGAAGGAAAATACGATTATCGTGGACGGTGCAGGCAACTCAGCTGACATTGAGGCGCGTGTAAAACTGATCAAGTCCCAGATTGAGGAGACGACCTCTGATTTTGATAAGGAGAAGCTTCAGGAGAGACTTGCAAAGCTGGCTGGCGGCGTTGCTGTGGTACGTGTGGGCGCTGCGACAGAGACAGAGATGAAGGAAGCAAAGCTTCGTATGGAGGATGCCCTGGCAGC
>CAMHJT010000061.1 GCA_946185495.1 uncultured Clostridiaceae bacterium
CCGGCCGTCCGCCAGCTTCTTCACCTCGTCGGTCTTCATATTCCTGCCCTCTGCCACGATATCGACAAAGCGCTCGTAATACTCGTCCACAAAGCCCTGGAAGATCGCCCTCTGCTCCTCTGACATCGGCTTGCCCATGCTGCCCATATCCTTGTTCTCAGCAGATACGATATTGACCTCCTTGACGCCGAGTTTCTTATACAGGCCGGAGAGGTCGTAAGTGGAAATGATCACGCCGATGGAGCCTGTGGTGGTGATCCGGTTGGCATAGACAGAATCGGCCGCCGAAGCCACATACACACCGCCGGAGCAGCACTGGCTTTCCATGTAAGCCCAGATCGGGCGCCCTGTCTCCTCCTTGTATTTTTTGAGCTTCAGATAGAGTTCGTCAGCCTCATACACTGTTCCGCCCGGCGTGTCCAGACGCAGGATGATGCCCTTGTTCGTGGAGCTGTCGATCAGTTTGTCCACATACTCCAGCAGGAGCTTATGGTCATAGGTGTCTGTGCCGCCGTAAAGCCCCGCCGTTCCAGCCGAGGCCTGGATCGTCCCTCGTACCGGAAGCACCGCTATAAAATCCTTTGTCACTGGCATGTCCGACAATTTGGAGCTGCCGTCCAGATTAAGCTCGCTCATAATGCTGTTAAAGCTATTCAGGCTGCCGGCATCCTTTTCCTTGTTTTTAGCCAGCTTGCCGGCCACTGCATTGGTCAGGACGCTGATCACCCCGGTCGCCACAAAGATCACCGCGGCGAGGATCAGTCCTTTTTTCTGTTTGTCACTCATTTTTGATCTCCTTTTTCAATTTTGTGCCCGCCATTTCCCGCAGGTCTGCCGCAGCCTTTCGCCGATCACACGGCGGCAGCCTCGCTGCAGCCCCCCGTAAGAAGCACAGCGGCAGGCAAAAACCTCTTTATTTTTCAAAGCGGGATATTCCCGTGCTTCTTCCATGGCCGTTCCTGCTGCTTTGTCTCCAGCGCGCGAAGCGCGGCGAGAATTCTCGTCCTGGTCTCGTCGGGACGGATCACCTCATCCACAAAGCCCCTCTTAGCCGCGATATACGGATTCAGGAACTTCTCCTCATATTCCGCGATCATCTCCTGCCGCTTCTCCGCGGGATTCTCCGCCGCCTGGATCTGCTTCCGGCCCACGATATTAACAGCGCCCTCAGCACCCATCACGGCAATTTCCGCGATCGGCCACGCAAATACAATGTCCGCGCCCATCATCTTGGAGTTCATCGCAATATAGGCGCCGCCGTAAGCCTTGCGCATGATCAGGGAGATCTTCGGAACCGTAGCCTCCGAATACGCGTACAACAGCTTTGCCCCATGGCGGATGATGCCGTTATGCTCCTGCTCGGAACCGGGCAGAAAGGCCGGCACATCGATCAGGGAAACAATGGGAATATTGAAGCAGTCGCAGAACCGGATAAAACGCGCCATCTTGTCGGAAGCGTCAATATCCAGCGCTCCGCCCTTGAAGTTCGCCTGGTTGCATACAAATCCCACCGTGCTGCCCTCAATCCTGCCAAATCCCACCACGGCGTTTTTCGCCCAGTGCTTCTGCACCTCAAAAAAGCTGTCGCGGTCAATCATGGCATTTATCACATCATGGACGTCATAGCTCTTCTTTTTGTTATCCGGCACCAGGTTCACCAGATTCCTGCACTGGTCCACCGTTCTTCCCTGCTTAAATGGAAGCGGCTCCTGATTATTGTCCGGCAGGTAGGAAAGCAGTTCCCGGACGCCGCCCAGACAGTTTTTCTCGCTCTTGTACAAAAAATGCGCCACGCCGGACTTTTGTGCGTGCGTCATCGCGCCGCCCAGCTCCTCCGCGGTCAGCTCCTCGCCGATCACTGTCTTCACCACCTGCGGCCCGGTGATAAACATTTTGCTGATCTCGTCCACTACAAAAATATAGTCGCAGATTGCCGGCGAATAGCAGGCGCCGCCCGAACAGGGTCCCAGGATCACCGCGATCTGGGGGATCACGCCCGACGCAATGGTATTGCGCTCAAAGATTCCGGAATATCCGCTTAAAGAATCGATTCCCTCCTCGATCCTGGCTCCGCCGCTGTCATTGATCGTGACGATCGGACACCGCATCTTAAGCGCCATATCCTGCAGCTGCACGATCTTTCTTGAATGGTATTCTCCGAGGCTTCCCCCGATCACCGTAAAGTCTTCAGAGGATGCAAACACCGTCCTCCCGTTGATCTTTCCATAGCCTGTGATAACGCCGTCTCCGGGCGCCCGCTTTTTATCCAGCCCGAAATCATCGATCCGGGACTCCACCAGATTGCTGAGCTCTACAAAGGTTCCCTCGTCAAACAGAAGGTTCAGGCGTTCCATCGCCGTCAGCTTGCCCTTTTCATGCTGCTTGTCAATGGCAGCCTGTCCGCCGCCAAGGCGCGCCCTGGCCCGCCTCTCCTCCAATCCATCAATCGCTTCATTCCAATTCAAAACTGATACCTCCTCTGTCAAAGCGGTTCATCGCCGCCTATTCTTTCCTGCTTTCAGATACTATCTCTTCTTCCTTCCCTTTTTTTCATCCTTATCCCCCAGGAACCGCATCTTCTCATGCATCTTCGCGTTCTTCGGCTTCTCGCCGGTCATCTCGAACATCGGTCCCATGAGCTGCCCCGCAATCTGTCTCGTGCAGTCCAGGCAGAATCTACCGTATCTCAGGGCGCAGCCGCATTTTTCACACTGGATATAAAACTTGCTCCCCTCCAGGATCTCCAGCCTCCCATGCTTCAAAAACAGGTTGATGATCTCGATCGGCACCCCTGTCTCCTCCTGGATCTCGGTTGCCGGTGCGGGCCCGTGCTCATCCAGAAAAATCTTGATCCTGCCGAAATCATCGTATTCCTCCGATTCGCAGTCCTGGCACTGATACACGCCGCCTGCCTGATAGAACAGCTTTCCGCCGCATTTCTTGCAAAAGACCGGCCTTCTGTCCATAATAAATTTTTCCACATCATACATTCTGCCTCCCCCCTTTCAATCATCCTCCTGTCAACGGCTCCGCAATCACGCGCCAAGCCGTCCGGTACCAATCAATCAAAGGATGTGCCGCTCCCCGCAGATTTAAAAGCCTCGTCCGAATAGAAGGTGACATAATTCCCCTCCATCTTCTTGCTGCGGTAAGTACACCGGTCTGCCCTCCTGTAAATCTCCTGGAAGGAGTGGTCATCCTCCTTGCCATAGAGCACGACACCCATGCTGACAGTCACCTTCTGGCGTCCCATCTCGGGTATCTGTATCTTTTCTATATTGTCAAAGAAACGGCCGATGATTTTCCTTGCGATCGTCTCATTCTCAATCCCGATGGCAAAGGCCACAAACTCGTCTCCGCCAAGCCGCATCACGATATCGCTCTCCCGGAAGGCGCGCTTTAAACAGTGGGCGATCTCTATGATCACCTGATCCCCGACGCCATGCCCGTAGGTATCGTTGATGGACTTGAACCTGTCCGCGTCTAACAGGCAGAACATGCCGCACTCGCCGTATTCAAGCATCTCCTTGATCTTATGCTCGCCGCTTCCCCGGTTTCTCGTCCCCGTCATCAGGTCCGTCTCCGACAGGTATTTCAGGCGTTCCCTGCTCCTGCGCTCCTCATCAATGAGCTCCACCATCCACAGCACATGGTGCAGCGTTCCGTCCGGCAGCCGGTCAACCACGACAAACCTTCCCCTGCACCACCCGTTCTTGATCTCCTGAAACTCCTGCGTGATCGTATGGGCATCCCCCATCCGCTCATCGAGCGTATCCAGATCGATGAACTCCGCCACAAGATTCTTTGACTGGTCATCCGTCACCAGATCCATGATCACGGAAAGCGACTGCCTCGCGTTCTGATGCCGGTCGCCCATGAACATGCTCACGTCGCGCGAGCTCCGGATCTCTGAAAATGTATCGCCCACCACATCGATCAGGTGCATGGAAATGTAAATGCTGGCTACCGATTCAAGCTGCGCGTTGAGCCCCTCCGCCTCCAGCCTGCGGTGATAGACCTTGATGCAGATCACGCCCACCGCTACAAATACCAGAAACAATATGCACAGGGAAGTGTTGTAGATATACTCCAGGGCGGCAAAGGTGCGCTCCTCGTCTGTCATGGTGACGACATACCAGCCCCCCTCCAGCTCCTTCACATAGACCATGTAATGCTCCCTGTCAAAGGTCACCTCAAACGCGTTGTCCTTTGTAGCATACAGCTTTTCAGCAAGGGCTCCCCATAAGGTATGCCCCTCCTGCAGATAATTCTTTCCCACCTCGCCTGGATTCCTGTGTACCACAACCTGCCCCTGGTCATCAAGCACCAGCAGGGATTTGATCGTATCGTCATTTACCCTCTCGGCCAGCTTCTGGATCTCCTCCAGGCTCAGATCCATCGAAACCACGCTTTTCCTGTCATCCAGCAGCCTGCTGATGGAGATCGTGTCTGTCTTGGTCATCTCATCCCTGTAGGGCGCGACCAGCACGGTGCTGCCCCCGTTCCCGACAGCCGCCTTGTACCAGGGGCGCTCCTCCGGCACATAATCCTTGCCCGGAACAAAGTTCAGTCCATCGAGATATTCTCCCTGAAATACGCCGTATAATCCCTGATATCTGCTGTTTACCATTTTCCGCGTTATATCCGTCTCATCCACCAGGTAGGAGTGAAGCTCCCCGGAGCCGGCTCCCCGGCGCATCATCAGCGAAAGCCGCGCCGCTGCCACCTCCACAATCTGCATCCCGTCCCTGAAATATTCCAGAACTTCTCTCTCAAACTGCGATGTATTGTCCTGCCCCAAGCTGATCAGGTTCTCCTTCGACACCCCGTACATGGTATAAAAGGTGCTTCCGATCAGGGTGATCAGTAAGATCAATGTTACCGAAAAAAGAATCAAAAAGCTTCTGCTGCCTGTTCTTCTGCTTTCTATATTTTTCATGCTCCTCCTCCCCGTCCGGCATGGAAGATACCGCCATACCCGGACAGTTCCCAGTTCTAAGCTCATCCTCATCTGGTCCGCCACAAACATACTATATCACAAACGCTGTGAATATGCAAAAAATCTGCGCATTTTTCGTCCCCGTCATTTATTAGAATAGTATAAGGACGGCTTCCCCGTAACCGGCATCACATATTCCTTAGCTCGGAATACGCCAGCGGAACTGTAAGAAAAAGCGTCAGCACATCCGCGCAGGTCTGGGTGATCTCCACGCCGGTCAGTCCCAAGGCACGGGGAAGGACCAGGATCAGCGGGACGAAGAAAATGCCATTTCTCGCAGAGGCGGTGATGGAGGCCTTGACGCCCCTGCCGATGGACTGGAGCATCATGTTTGTGGTCGTGATCACGCCCATCAGCGGGATCACCGCCACCTGGCAGCGGAGCGCGACCGTTCCGACCGCGATCACATCAGGATCGTCGCGAAAGACGCCAACCAGTGCGGGCGCGAACGCAAAACACAGAGCGCCCGCGATCAGCAGAAAGACGGTCTCACATTTGACGCAGAAAAAATAGCCCTCCTTCACGCGGTGCTTGAGGCCGGCTCCGTAATTGAAGGAGCAGACCGGCTGGTATCCCTGCCCGAAGCCGATCACGCCGCACACCACGAGCATCAGGATGCGCGTGACCACGGACATGCCCGCGATCGCGGCGTCCCCGCCCATCTGCCCGGCTGCCTTGTTAAGCAGGAGAGTGGCCACCGCCGCAAGCCCCTGCCGGAACAGGGACGGAATACCACCGTTGATGATCTCTTTCAAAAAATGAAGGTTGATATGCACATTCCGGATGTGCAGGCGGATATTTTCCCCCCTCCTGCTCCCGATGCAGAGCACGATAAAGCTCGTGACCTGGCCGCAGACGGTCGCGATCGCCGCGCCCCGCACTCCCATGTGAAGCCCCAGGATCAAAAGCGGATCCAGTACAAGATTCATGACAGCCCCGCACATTAAGCCGATCATGGCAAAGACCGCGCTGCCCTGAAACCGGAGCTGATTGTTGATCACAAACTGCCCCATCATAAACGGAGCGCCGAGCAGAATGATCCGCATATAGCTTGTTGTGTCCTTCATGGTGGACGCCGTCGCGCCGATCGCCTCCGCGATCCGGCTCTGCCAAAGAATCCCAAGGGCCGCCACGGTAACGCCCAGCAGCAATGACAGCGCAAAGCCGGTGGCCGCCATTTCATTTGCCTCCTGCTTTTTCCCCGCCCCCAGCATCCGGGACAGGTAATTGCCGGAGCCGTGTCCGCAGAAAAACCCCAGAGCCTGGATGATCGCCATGACGGAAAACACCAGCCCCACAGCCGCCGTCGCCTGCGTGGAGATCCGCCCGACAAAAAAGGTGTCCGCCGTGTTGTAAATGCCCGTCACCAGCATGCTGATGATGGTCGGCACCGCCAGCTTCCGGATCAGCTCCTTCACCGGCGTCTGCGTCATATATGTGTAGCGGTCGCCCTGTTTTTTCCCGGCAGGCGCCGCCCCGGCCGGTCTGCTCTTTTCTGTTTTATGTTCTGTCTCATGGCCTGCCCCATGATCCCCATCTGTCTTCATGCTGTACCGTCCTTTCTGAGGAACCTGATGCTGCCTGCCGCGCTTTAAGCGGGACATCTTGTACTGATCAGACATAAGGCTGAGGTACCTCCTGCCTCAATGATGCGAAATGCTCATCCGCAGGAACACCTTCACCGGCCTCGGCCTGCGCAATCCCACGAGACATCTTAGCGTCGAATTCTTCCTTTGTCATCTCATCAAGCGAAAGCGCTCTGCTTGCAGGAATCGACGGGCGAAACGGAAGTCCCCTCCATAAAATAACCTGCCGGTAAAACATGTTGATGCCGTTTGAAGCGGAAATACCGAGCTGCGCAAGGATCGCTTCCGCCTGCTCCTTGATTTCCGGTTCAACTCTTGCGGTCACATTGGAACTCTTGATTGCCATATCAAACACCACCTTTCTTGCAACCCATTATAACACTTTGTATGTCAGGCTACAAGACAATTCCGGCTATCCGGCATTTCGTTGATCGTATATCTGTTTCTCTCCGGTCCTTCACCGTCTGCCCGCAATCCGTAAACTAAAGCAGGGGCTGCTGCCCCTGCTTCACAAATTCCTGTCTCACAATCCCCTGTTTCACACGCCCCAGTACTGCATTCCCTTTCTCCTGTTTCTGTTTTTGGTCGGATCCGGCCGCTCCCCCATATCCGCCCGGAAAGCGCTGCTCAATCCTCCCGCCATCTCCACCGTACACTCCCTGCAGTACCGCCCGTAGCGGAGCGAGCACCCGCAGCGCCTGCACTTGATAAACATGCTGCTCTCGTTGGGAATCTCAATTCTTCCATCCTTTAAGAACATGCTGACAATGCCAAGATCCACGCCTGTCTCCCGCGCGACAGCAACCGCGGAATCCGGTCCGTGTTCCTCCAGAAACCTTCTGATCTTCCCGTAATCGTCAAGCGCCTCCGCGCCACAGCTACCGCAGTGGTATATGCCGTTCCCGTCATAATACATCTTCCCGTCTTCACACACCTCGCAAAACAGCGGACGGTGCGCCATAAAAATCTCTTCCGCTTCTGTCATGTCCATTCTTCCTTTCCCGCAACTGCCTCGTCGCCTTCATCATATAAATGTATTTCGGCGACTCACCCATCCCTCCTAACCCTCTTTGCTTAATATGTAGTTTTTCATGCAGCTTTTCTCTCCCCGTAAAGCTCCCTGCGCCTCACAGTTCCTCCGGCAGCCGCAGCATTACCCCGATCACCGCCTGCTCCCGCTTAAGCTCATAATCAACACAGCCGTCGTACTCCGCCGCAGCCGCATAGGCCTGCGCGAACGCGCGGCGTATGGCCCACCGGTCACCGATCAGGTTGAGAAACCAGTTTCTCCTGTACTGGCCGGCATGCCCGATATCAATCTCCAGCATCAGGATTACCATCCTGCCGTGAAATCTCAGATTATAGCGCGCCCATCCGCCTGCATGCCGGAAACGGTCCGCGTAGTGGAACATCTCCTCCTGCACCATGGCGACTATCTCCTCCGACTTCCGCCCCAGCCTGACCGGTTCCAGGATCGTCTCCAGCACCATGGAACGCTCCGCGAATTCCCGCTTCTTCTTTTCTATCAGGGTATCCAGCATCAGATTTCCGCTCAGGGAGAGCCCCGCCAGAGAACCATGCAGCTCCTCTTCCAGGGAATTCATCCATTTTTCACGCGTTCCCTCTGAAATATAACCCCGCGCATTCCGCATGGCCTCCATCTGCTTTCCAAGCTCATGCCGCACGCGGTACAGCTTGCGGTTTCTCTCTGCCACATCCCTGTACTGCCTGTCTAACATGTCCATTCTGTTTTGAAGCTGCTGTCTCTGCAGCTTAAGGCTCTGGTGCCTGATCCACACCAGCATCCAGACGAGCAGCATGATGATCACTGCCGCCGCGCATAACTTCACAAATACCTTGCCGGCATATCCCCCTTCTTCCGCTGACTGATACCCGACAACCAGCTGCGAGCCTATGAACAGAAAATAAGACACCCCGATCACCGTGTACAGCTTCTGCAGCCTCGGCCTGTACCGGAACAGGCGCTTCATCACCGGATACTGCAGAATAATACCCCCCGCCACCCCGATACAGAATACCGCCGTGCTTTTCCACGAAACCTCATTGAGCTGTTTGGCGGAAAGCAGCACATATCCCTCCGGATCCACCAGCTTCAGTATCAGGAAAGACAATGCGTTCGCAATCCACGACACCATCGAAGACCGGATCACGCCGGACACAAAATTTTCCATAAACAGATAATAAGACGCGTTGAGCCATACGATCTCACAAATGCTGGACAGAAGGAACTGCCGCCCGCTGCCCGGCATGATGATCAGCCTGGTCTCTATCACCGCGTAAATGCCCGCTGCCAGAATAAACCATTTCACCTGTTTTTCCTTCAGCGTCACTCCCAGGTACAGAAAAAAGGTAAGGATATACTGCCAAAATATCAGCATCACAAAACATAATTCTACTCTGACATCCATAGCCGCCCCTAGTATCTCCTCATCCAGTACTGCAGGTAAGCCTGCTTGGTCTGCTCCCGGAAGGTCTTCCCCACCGGAATGCTGACCCCGGGAAGATCCAGCTCTACCTTATCGCTTTCCATCTCCCGCACATACGCGAGATTGACCAGATATCCGCTGTGACACCGCACCATATGATCCGCGAGTCGTTTTTGCAGGGAGGATATGCTCTCATAGCAGGGATACTCCTTCTGCCCTGTATGGATCACCGTCTGGCGCTGCCGTTTTTCCACATACCGGATCTCCTCCTGGGGAACATATACCGTATAGCCTCCGCTCGTCAAGGCCAGCGGTTTCCCTGCGCACCGCTTCTCATAGAGATATACCGCTTTCTCCAGCGCCTTTTTCAACATGACCTCCATGTTGTCCTTCAGCACAAAATAACAGTGCTCGGTCTCATAGACATCCGGGGCAAATTCCAGGATATGCGTCAGGTAAATGACCTGGCAGTTCTGGCAGGCTTCATTTACCTGCCTCGTAAGGGCAATCCCGTCAAAGCTCCTGCCGTGGAATTCAATATCCATGATCACAATATCCCAGTCCGGGGTCGCATTTTCCTCTTCCGCCGTACCCTCGCTCTGTTTCTTTTCGAGCGCCTGCTGGAATTCCTCCGGTCCATATGCCAGAATCTCCGCATCCCCGCCCGCAAAAAACGCCTCCACATACTGCCCGGCGCGTTCTCTCTCCGCTCTCTCATCATCGCAAATTGCAATTACCATTCTCTCATCCTCCCGTATTTTGTCGCCTTTTTCCGCAGTATATGACAGCAGGATCACAATCTGATCTCCACAAGAAACCGTTCCTCCTGCTCCTGCACCAGAAGCTGTCCCCCGCAGCCGGCCGTCAGCTGACGTACCACGCCCAGGCCAAATCCATGCGCCTTCGCATTTTCCTTGGTGGTCGCGAATTCACCGGATTGCTGCACACGACTGCCATCCGGCGTCCATGATCCGCGCGGCTCTTTCTCCCTCAGAGCTCCCGGCCTTCTGGAATTCTCAATCCTGAGCAGCAATCCCTGCTCCTCCCGGATGCAGATCCTGATCTCTCCGTTTTCACATGTTCCAGCAGACTCGATCGCGTTGTCAAGCAGGTTCATCCACAGCGCCGCCGTTTCCCGCTCCCCCATGCTCCAACGGACAGGAGGATCACACTCCACCAAAAAACGGATGCCCGCCCTCTCCGCCTGTTCCCGCTTGCGGGATAACAGCGCGTCCAGCAGGGCGTGTCCTGTCACCGGCGTCACCTCGCGCCCGGCCTCTCCGGCTTCCATATCCATCGCAGAAAGCTGCTCCCTGTACTGGTTCAGCAGACAGTTGTAATCCGCAAGCTCCTCCACTAATCTTTCATTCTCCGCGCACTGCTCCTCCATCTTAGCCAGTTTCTTCCGCTGCTGACGATTGTGCAGCTCGCATGCGCATACCGCAGTCGTAAAAACCAGCAAAATCAGCAGGACCACCTGTTCCATACCCATATCCCGGCACCCCGCCTTCCTCGATCCTCCCCGCGAACGTGCCTGTCTGCCAGCCGTTTTTCCCCGCTGTTCCAAATAATGTTTTCTCTCCGGCAAACATGTACGATCTATCTAACAATTATACTTTTATCACACAAGAACAGTTTTTATTTTATTATAATACAGATTCAAAATCAATATTAAATTAGTTTTTTTCGTATGTAGCTTCTCAGCGTCTTTACATTCTCCCGCAAGCCGATTGCGCATTACAAAATTGATAGTATCGTATTGACCAAAGGGCGAAGTGTACAGCCTTATGCTCCAAACGCAGCAATTTGTAATAGAAAGAGTAGATTTTAATACGAAATTATGCTATAATGCTAGATAAATTATTATGTCAATAACGACATCCGAACATAATGGACATGCTTTTGTCGGAAAAGAACAGTCGAATTATTACTTTTGCACAAAAAGGGGAGGTGACGGAAAAAACTATGAGAGATACATTAAAAATGTATCAGGTTTCTACTCTTCAGGCGTTATCTTTAGGCCATACTCGCTCCGTAATCGAAGTGTCCGAGTTAAAGAAAAATGGAGATACAGGACTTGGAACCTTTGAAGGTGTAGATGGCGAAATGATCATGCTCGACGGCCATTGTTATCGCGCGATGGAGAACGGGATCGTGCAGGAAGCCCCGGATCAGATGGGTGTCCCGTTTGCTTCCGTAAGCTACCTGGCCGGCAGGCGCAGTTATGATTTTACAGACATACAAAATATCGAAACTCTCAAAAACCACCTGAACAATTGCATTGAACGGGATTTTGGCTTAAACAGCATGCATATGGTCAGAATAGACGGTTCGTTCGATGTTGTACACGCCAGATCGGAATCCGCGTTTCACGCTATTCACATTTCATTGAAAGACATGCTGTCAAAAACCCAGAAGTCCTTTCACTTTGAGAATGTGACCGGATCCCTGGTCTGTGTATATTACCCTGATTACATGGATGGAATCAATGCCGCAGGCTGGCATTTTCATTTTATTTCTGATGATCACACCATGGGCGGGCACGTGTTCGAGCTGATCATGAAGCAGGGGCACGCCAGGGTTGATAAGATCAGCCGGATCGAGCTTCAGCTGCCATCCGACGCGGTATTTGATACCTATATGCTGAAAAGCGCCTCAGAGGATGACATCAAAAAAGTGGAACAGGGAACGGAATAACCTTTTATTATTATCATAATACAGGAGGATTTAACTATGAAACTACTATTCTATGCAGCGAAGGTCTATGACAAGAAATCCTTTCAGATGGTCCTGGATCAGTTTGAAGACATCGAGATCGATTACATCAATCATGAGCTTGAACCCAGAACGGCTCCTCTGGCCAAAGGCTACGACGCTGTCTGTGCCTTTGTGAGCGCGGATGTGGGTGCAAAGACTCTCGAGATCCTGAAGGAGAACGGTATCAATATCGTTCTGATGCGCTGCGCAGGCTTCAACAATGTGGATGTGGAGAAAGCGAAAGAGCTTGGCATCATCGTGAAACGTGTGCCGGGATACTCCCCGGAGTCCGTTGCCGAGCTTGCGATGGGTCTCGCGCTTGCGGTGAACAGAAGACTCTACAAGGCGTACAACAAGGTACGCGAGAACGATTATACCCTGAGGGGACTCCGTGGCGTGAATTTCTATCAAAAGACCGCTGGTATTGTCGGAACCGGCAAGATTGGCGCGGCGATGTGCAGGATCTGCCGCGGCTTCGGCATGAAGGTCATCGCATATGATGTCTATCAGAATCCGGACCTTAAAGACTTTGTGGAATATGTCTCATTGGATGAGCTGCTGGCGCAGAGCGACCTAATCTCCCTGCACTGCCCGCTGATGGATTCCACCTATCACATGATCAATCTGGAAAGCATCAAGAAGATGAAGGATGGCGTGATCCTTGTCAACACCTCCCGCGGCGCGCTTGTGGATACCAAGGAGCTGATCGAGGGAATCCGCATGAACAAGTTCCTCGGAATCGGACTTGACGTGTACGAGGAGGAGACCGGCAACGTCTATGAGGACCGCTCCGACGATATCATGGAGCATTCCGTAACCGCAAGGCTGCTCGCGTTCCCGAACGTAATGATCACCTCGCATCAGGGCTTCTACACCCTCGAAGCGCTGTCCGCCATCGCCGAGACAACGCTGTCCAATCTCGTGGCGGCAAAGGAAGGCCGAAGAGATGCCAACGATGTAGCATAATCCCCGTCTTGCGGGATTACAGCCATACTGCAGGCGATTGCGAAGCGACATACTTTTTCGATCGGCACTGTGCAGGACATATGGTTTTTCTTGGCCGACGTTCCGAATGCCGGCGAAAAACCATATATCCTGCAAGGTGCCTGAATCTGCATTTTGAGTTTCGCAATTACCTGCAGCCATATTACAGGAAAAGGAGATCATTATGCTTAACATTCAACAGACCAACGAAAATGACCAGGTGATCATCACCCTGGAAGGGGAGATGGACACCGTTTCCACCCCCGTGCTGGAAAAAGAGATCAAGGATTCCATCGAAACCGCAAAGGAAATCGTCTTTGATTTTGAGAAACTGACCTATATTTCTTCTGCCGGGTTGCGCCTGCTTTTGTCCATCCAGAAAAAGAAGAGCCAGACAGGACACATGAAGCTGCTCCATGTGAGCGACTCGATCATGGAAGTGTTTGAGATGACAGGCTTCGATTCCATCCTGACGATCGAATGACAGCAGGCTGGTGCGCCGTCCCAATGCCAAAGGTCAAAACGGCAGGAAGGCCGTTTTTCAAAGAAGCCGGATCGAGCCAGCCGGTATTATTTAGAGTAACCAGATACCGTTCCCGCCCTTACTTTGGGCGGGACATACGGTATCGGCATCCGACCGGATGATGCCAGATAAAAACTAACGTTTTTAGAGGAGAATGTAAATGGATAGAGCAGAACTTGAAATTGAAGCGGTCGTGGACAATCTGCCGCTGGTGACAGAATTTATCGAAAGCAGACTGGAAGCCTTTGACTGCCCGCCCCGGACACAGATGCAGATCAACATCGCGGTGGAGGAGATTTTTGTCAATATCGCGCATTACGCGTACGGGAAAGAGAAAGGAACCGCTACTGTTCGCGCCGAGATTTCGGAGGATCCTGTTACCGTTACGATCACATTTATGGATCACGGCATTCCCTACGATCCGCTGTCCAAAGAGGATCCGGATGTCACCCTGTCAGCGGAGGAACGCGACATTGGCGGGCTCGGCATATTCATGACCAAAAAAACAATGGATGACGTTTCCTACGAATACCGAAACGGACAGAATATTCTCACCTTAAAAAAGAAACTTTGACGGCAGCTGCGAGGTACCCATTATGACAAAGGAACTCACAATTCTTCACGCAAATGATATCCACGGCCAGCTCTATTTTACCGTGAATAATGAAATGGAGGCGCAGGGCGGCATCTCCCTTCTCTCCGGATATGTAAAACAGACCAGACAGGAGCGAAATGTTTTTTTTGGAATCTGCGGCGATATTCTTCAGGAGGACATCTCCGGCTCAGACTACAAGGGAACCAATACGGTTGAGCTGATCAACCACATCCGGCCGGACGCCATCTCCCTGGGAAACCACGAGCTTGATTACGGCCTGGCCCATCTTCTGATCTTTAAGGACTGCCTGCGCTCCACGGTCCTGTGCGCAAATATGATCGTTTCCAGCATGAACCAGATGCTGTTTCACCCCAGCATGGTGTATGAGACCGGAGGAGTGCGGATGCTCTTGATCGGCGTCATACCGAAAGCATTTTTCAACCGGATCATGTCCGATGAATTCTGCCGCTCCATGCTGGAATACAAGGACACCTATGAGGCGATCCGGGATGAGATCCGGGCGCATGCAGATGACCACATCGACCTTGTGGTGCTGATGTCACATTACGGGATCGAGGGTGACCGGATCCTTGCGGAGGAGATGCCCCCCGATCTTCATGTGGATCTGATCCTCGGCGGGCATACGCATATTGACATGCAGGAGGCCGAGGTGGTAAACGGCATTCCCATCGCCCAGTCCAGCTACGGAACCACCCATATCGGAAGATTCGACCTGGTTGTGGACACAGACGGCGGAGGCATCGTGGAATGGACATGGGAGAGAGTCGCCCTCACCGAAAGCGTCTGCTCCTTTGACTACAGCGTGGACGACCTGGCGGACAAGGTGGTATTTAAGAAAAAACCTGCGCTGGAAAATGCGGGTATCTGCGAATTTGAACAGTGCTACGAGCATAAGAGCCGGTTGTTTGAATCGGATTTGGGCAATCTGATCGCGGACGCCTTCGCGGATCTGTTCCCTGTGGATTTTGTCATTCTCCAGTCAGGAAGCCTCAGAAGGGCAGAATGCGGACCGGCCGTCACCGAGAAGGATCTGAAGGAATTATATCCCTTTGACGACAGGTTCCTTGTGGTACCCCTGACCGGAAAGGAGATCAAGGACGCGTTTTTGTATCTCTTCTCCCTGAAGCCGGACGGATCCGTGATGAA
>CAMHJT010000062.1 GCA_946185495.1 uncultured Clostridiaceae bacterium
AGCCACAGCAGGATATGGGTTATGGACAGCCTGTGATGGGACAGCCGATGATGGGACAGCCGATGATGGGACAGCCCATGATGGGACAGCCGATGATGCAGGGGATGCCTTACGGTTATGCGCCTCCGGCACAGGATGTAAATGTTCAGCCGGTTTCCTTCCAGCCGTTTAATATGGGAGTGAATCCGATCACACAACAGGAAAACATTGATCTGATCATGGATGTTCCCCTTGAGGTTACGGCTGAGCTTGGACGTACCAGCAAGTCCATCAAGGAGATTCTGGAGTTTTCTCCCGGAACGATCATTGAGCTGGATCGAATAGCCGGTGAACCGATTGATGTATTGGTGAATGGCAAGTTAGTTGCAAAAGGTGAGGTTGTAGTAATCGAAGAGAGCTTTGGTATCAGAGTGACTGAGATTATTAAATAAAAAAGGAAATGGAGAATGAATTATGGCAAAGAGTATTTTAATTTGTGATGATGCGGCGTTCATGAGAATGATGATCAAGGATATCCTAGTAAAAAACGGATATTCAATTGCCGGTGAAGCGGAAAACGGCGCGAAGGCAGTAGAAAAGTATGCGGAGACGCAGCCGGATCTTGTTCTTATGGACATTACCATGCCGGAGATGGATGGGATTCAGGCCCTGAAGAAGATTAAGGCTGCCGATCCCAATGCCAGCGTTGTGATGTGTTCCGCAATGGGACAGCAGGCCATGGTAATTGAGAGCATTCAATCCGGGGCGAGAGATTTTATTGTAAAGCCTTTCCAGCCAGATCGTGTATTGGAAGCTGTGAAGAAAGCTGTTGATTGATATGGCTCTGGTATCTGCTTCAAACCTGAAAAGTGTTGGGGAGTTGATCTGTGTTGTATTTCTGTTTCTTTTTGTCCTTTTTTTAGCATATCTGGCGGCGAGACTGGCGGGAAGCTTTCAATCCGGAGTGATGCAAAGACGCAGCAATATTCGTGTGATCGAAGTGTTCCGCCTGTCTGGCAGCAAGGTTATAGAGATTATCCGTATCGGAGATCATTATCTGGCGCTCGCAGTCTGCAAGGACAGCGTGACGGTGCTGGCTGAATTGGATGAGGCGGAGATTAAGGAACAGGAAGCAGCTTTGGAACCGATTGACTTTGGCAGGATACTGGATAGATTGAAAAAAAATGAAGAACAGAAAAAAACCAAGTGAATGCAGAGTGCGAATGCGCAGATCGATTCGCCTGAAAAAATTTATAACTGCTTATTTTATCATATTTACGTTATTGCTGTTAGGATGTCGTGTCTACGCGACAGGGACGGCGGGATACAATATTGAAGATAGCAGGGAAGAGGTTACCAATCTGGAAAAGGATATCCCGTTTTCCTTTGGCGTGACGGTGGATACGAGCAATGACGAGGGAACACTGGCCGGTACTCTGCAGATGCTGCTGGTTATTACAGTTATTTCCATAGCTCCGTCAATCGTTGTTATGATGACGTCGTTTACAAGGATTATAGTGGTGTTCCATTTTTTAAGGACAGCATTGGGCACACAATCGACGCCACCCAATAATGTATTGATTGGGCTTGCGTTGTTTTTGACTCTTTTTATTATGACGCCGACGATAGACAGGATCAATCAGGAAGGGATCAAACCCCTTCAGGAGGGCACTGTCACACAGGAGGAAGGGCTTAAGGCCTGCATGCAGCCGTTAAGGGATTTTATGTTCCAGAATGTGGAGACGGAGGATGTGAATTTCTTCCTTGAGATGGCAAGAATTGAAAATGTGGAGGAATTGCAGGATATACCGAACGCGGTTCTGATACCGTCCTTTATGCTTGGAGAATTGAGGAAATCCTTTATCATCGGATTCCTGATCTATATTCCTTTCATCATCATTGATATGGTAGTCGCGTCAACTCTGATGGCGATGGGAATGATGATGCTGCCTCCTACAACGATCTCCATGCCCTTTAAGATTCTTTTGTTTGTGATGGCGGACGGCTGGAATCTTGTGATCGGGCAGCTGGTAAAGAGTTTTCACTATTGACATCGGCAGGTTTTTCTGAAAACTGTCAGTGACAGCAGCAGAAATATGCCACAATATAGAACAGGAAGTGGACGGAGATGGATTCCGGGATTGTAATTGATATTGCCAGGGAGGCGCTTTGGCTGATCATAAAGTGCTCGGCACCCCTGCTGTTGGTTTCGCTCATTGTCGGCCTTTTGATCAGTATATTTCAGACGATCACATCTATTCAGGAGCAGACGCTTACTTTTGTGCCGAAGATTTTGAGTATTTTTATCACCCTGATCCTTTGCGGCGGGTGGATCATGAATAATATTGTCGCATTTATGGTCAGGCTGTTTGAAGATTTTTCCAAATATGCGAGGTAACCTATGATAGAGAAGTCGTTTTCCATCTATCATCTGGAGTATTTTCTTGCAATCCTTACCAGAATAGCAGGAGTGATGGCGTTTGCACCGATTTTTGGTAACCGTACAGTGACCAGGAGGGTGAAGCTTTTTTTAAGCGTTGCGACAGCGTATATCCTGTTTACGGTTTATCCCTATGTGCCGCTTGATTATACCACCTTCGCGGGGTATACGATGATCCTTATGAAAGAACTGCTGGTAGGCGTGACGATTGGGTTTCTGTCAAGCATCTCGCTGACGATCATCGGCATGGCGGGACAGTTTATTGACCGGGAGATGGGTTTTTCCATGGTTTCCAATTTTGACCCCAGCATGAATACGGAGAATACGATCACTGCCCAGTTTTACAACATGCTGGTAATGCTGATCATGCTTTCTTCCAATATGCATTATTTTATCCTGTCGGCGCTGTCTGATTCCTTTGAACAGATTCCGGTGGGACGGGTTACCATTGACAGTGGAAGCATTTATGATATCATGATACAGTATATGACCGATTACTTCCTGATCGCCATGAGGATCAGTCTTCCTATACTGATCTCCATCATGCTGCTCAATGTGGTTTTGGGCGTGCTTGCGAAGACAGCGCCTCAGATGAGTATGTTTGTGATCGGTATTCAGTTGAAAATATTTGTCGGCTTTACGGTTTTGTTTGTGACACTGTCCCTGCTGCCCAATGTTACTGAATTCGTATATAAGCAGATGCAGCAGATTGTGATGCAGATTCTTGAGGCGTTTGTAGTAGGATAGGGGATGGATTAAGGTGGAATTTCAATATCGCATTAGAATGCCCCTTGACCTTCAGATGTTCGCGAAGGAAGGACCGGGCGGTGAAAAGACAGAGGACGCCACCTCCAAGAAGTTACAGGATGTCCGGAATGAAGGTAATGTAGCCAAGAGCCGGGAGATTGTGACGGCGGCATCTCTTCTGGCTTTATTTTTGTCTTTGAAGTATACCATGGGTTTTATGGGTAACCGCCTGATCAGGTCTTTTTCGGATTTTTATACCCTCATTCCGCGCTATTCGAATGACGGGATGGAGATTCCTGTTTTCAGGGGACTCTTTCTAAAGATCGTGCTTTCGCTGGGAATCATGATCCTGCCTTTTTTGCTGATCGGTTTTGTGGTGTCGCTTTTTAGCAACTCACTTCAGTTCCAGTTTAAGGTGACTGCAAAACCCCTGCAGCCCAAGCTCAGCAAGCTGAATCCCGTCAATGGTATCAAGAGGCTGTTTTCCATGCAGACAGTGATTGAGCTTCTGAAATCCATCGTAAAGATTGCTGTGATCAGCTATCTGGTATATGGTGTCTTTGTGGAGCATATGTCAGATCTGTATCTGATTTATGATATTTCCATCGGGCAGAGCCTGGTTCTGTTATATGATATCATCATGGAGCTTGGTATCAAGATCTGTATTTTGTTTATTGTGATCGCTGTGGTGGATTTCCGTTTCCAGAAATGGAAATTCAAAGAGGATAACAAGATGACGAAGCAGGAGGTCAAGGACGAGTTCAAGAATCAGGAGGGTGATCCGAAGATCAAGGGACAGCAGAGGCAGAGGATGATGCAAGCCTCACAGAGGCGTATGATGGCTGCGGTTCCGGAGGCGGATGTTGTGATCACGAATCCGACGCATTTTGCCGTGGCGCTGGCTTACCATGCCGGCCAGGGACAGGCGCCTGTCGTAGTGGCTAAGGGCGCGGATTTTCTTGCGGCAAAGATCAAGGATATTGCAAGGGAGCATAAGGTTGAAATTGTGGAGAATAAGCCCCTGGCAAGAATGATCTATTATAACGTGGAGCTTGGAGCGGAGATTCCGCCGGAGCTGTATCAGGCAGTTGCCGAGGTGCTGGCATATGTTTACCAGCTTCAGAATAAGGTTTCCTGAGAAATGATTTTATAATAGGTAATTTCCGTGGGAAACCGCAGGAACAGGAGGTGCGGTGCAAGGATGAAAAAGATAAGTTTGAAGGGCGATCTATTTGTTGGACTTTATCTTCTGGCAGCCGTTATCTTTTTCATTATTCCGATTCCGTCCCTGCTGCTGGATCTGCTGATCACGTTTAATCTGTTTGTAGCCCTGATCATTCTGTTTAACTGTCTCTATGCATCTGAGACTCTGGATATGTCAAGCTTTCCGACAATCCTGCTCTTTACCACGATTTTCAGGATCTCCCTGAATGTATCTTCCACGAGGCTGATCCTGATGACGGGGAAACCGGGTGTTGTGGTTGAGACCTTTGGAAATTTTGTGGGAGGTGGAAGCCTTGTGATCGGCGCGATCATTTTTATTGTCCTTGTCATTGTGCAGATGATCGTGGTCAATAAGGGATCTGAACGTGTATCGGAGGTGACGGCGCGTTTTACGCTGGATGCCATGCCTGGCAAACAGATGGCGATTGACGCCGACTTGAATACGGGAGCGATCACTGACCAGGAGGCGGCGGTGCGCAGGGAGAAGATCCAGCAGGAATCCGCTTTCTTTGGCTCCATGGATGGTGCGACCAAGTATGTAAAGGGAGACGCGACCGCAGGCCTGATCATTACTGTCATCAACCTGATTGGTGGAATTGTGACAGGCGTGCTCATGCAGGGGATGGCGATCAATGAGGCGCTCAACCGGTATACGATCCTGACGATTGGTGACGGTCTGGTATCCCAGATTCCGTCAATGCTGATATCTCTTGCGACTGGTATTCTGGTGACTAAGGCGTCGAAGTCAAGCAATATCGGCGATATCATGATCGGCCAGCTCTTTCAGGTGCCGAAGGTGCTTTACATGGTGGGAGGAACCCTGTGTTTTCTCGGCATCTTTACGCCGCTTCGGTCCGAAGGACGAATCCTGATCTATCTTGGGATTGGTCTGGGCGCGATCGTGATGGGAAGGCTGATGGCACATTCCCAGGAGGTCAGCGCGATTGAGGAGGAAGTGAAAGAGGAAGAGGTGCAGGCAGACGAGATCCGCAGGCATGAGAATGTCAACGCGCTGCTGCAGGTGGATCCAATTGAGCTCGAATTTGGATATGGTATCATTCCGCTTGCTGACGTCAATCAGGGCGGCGACCTCTTAGACAGGGTGGTAATGATCCGGCGCCAGATCGCGCTGGAGCTTGGAGCTGTTGTTCCTATCATCCGTCTGCGGGATAATATCCAGTTGAATCCGAATCAGTATATCATTAAGATTAAGGGCATCCAGATCAGCGAGGGAGAGATCCTGTTTGATCATTATATGGCGATGAATCCCGGGTATGTGGAGGAGGAGATTACTGGTATCCCGACCTTTGAGCCGTCGTTCCATCTGCCTGCGATCTGGATTACGGAAGCGCAGAGAGAACGCGCTGAATCCATGGGATATACGGTTGTGGATCCGCCGTCCATTATCGCAACGCATCTTACAGAGATCATCAAGGCACATCTGGATGAGCTGCTGACAAGACAGGATGTCCAGAACCTGATCAACAACGTGAAGGAAAACAATACCACGCTGGTGGAGGAGCTTGTGCCGAAGCTTTTGGGCGTCGGAGAGATCCAGAAAGTGCTCCAGAACCTGCTTTCTGAGGGTATTTCCATCAGAGACCTTGTCACGATCTTTGAAACGCTGGCAGATTATGCGGTTTCCACCAGGGATACCGATGTGCTGACGGAATATGTGAGACAAAAACTAAAGCGTGCCATTTCCAATACTTATTTCCCGGATGGGGAGATGACGACAGTTGTCACACTGGATCCCCAGATTGAGCAGGATATCATGAATTCCGTCAAACAGACGGAACAGGGAACGTATATCACGCTGGATCCGGGTGAGACCAAAAAGATACTGAACTCAGTGGAGAATGAGATGAGAAAACTGGAAAACCAGGGCAAAGCGCCGATCATCATAACCTCTCCGATCGTCAGGATGTATTTTAAAAAACTGACCAGAGATTATTATAAGGATTTGATCGTCATTTCATATAATGAGATTGAATCAGATGTAGAACTACAATCAATCGGGGTGGTGAGCGTCAATGGTAATTAAGAAATTTCAGGCGAGTACAGAAACACAGGCAATCTTACAGGCAAAATCAGAATTGGGCAAGGATGCCATTGTCATGAATATCAAGACGATCAAGCCGAAGGGCCTGTTTAAAATGTTCCGGAAAACGCAGGTGGAAGTGACTGCGGCGGTAGATGAGGCTAGTTCCAAGGAGGCGGGGAAGGAGCAAAAACCCCTATCGGTGATCAACGCGAAAATCGATGAGAGGCTGCATCCGGAGACGGCTGCTGTGCGTCCGGAAGAAAATGAAGACAAGGAGCTTGACAAAAAATTAAATACGCTTGCAAGGCTGGTAGAGCAGCAGATTGAAAGTAAAAGGAAGGAACCGAAAAAAGAGTCCAGAAAATCGAAAGTCAGAGAAGAAACGGAGCCGGAGGAGCCACGTGAGGCAAGGGATGCGCGTGATAAGCGGAAACAGGCTGCTTCCGGAGATTCGATGAGAAATAAGTCGATTGAGTTGATTGTGGATACGCTTACGAACAATGAAGTATCTATGATGTACGCAAAGCAAATCATAGAGGAGATCACTCATGCGGGCAATGTCAGGACACTTGACGATATGCTGGCCTGTGTGTATCAGAAAATTATTCTGAAGCTGGGGCAGACACGTCCGATCGTGTATGAAAAGGGCAACCGGAGGCCGAAGGTAGTACTGTTTATCGGACCTACCGGTGTCGGGAAAACAACTACAATTGCCAAGCTGTCCTCAAAGCTTGCGTTGGAGGATAAGAAGAAGCTGGCGATTTTGACGGCCGATACCTATCGGATTGCCGCGGTGGAGCAGATCAAGACCTATGCCGGGATTTTGTCGATTCCGGTCGAGGTTGTGTACGAGGTCAAGGACCTAAGCTCCATTCTTCCGAAATACAAGCAGTGTGATTATATTCTTGTGGATACCGCGGGTCGTTCTCACAAGAATACCGAACAGTTTGATGATTTGAAGCAGTTGCTGAACGCGTTTTCAAAATACAGTGTACAGACCTATCTTGTTTTGAGCGCCACGACAAAGTATAAGGATCTGAAGAAAATTACAGCGCTATATGATGACATCACTGATTGCAATCTGATCTTTACAAAGCTGGACGAAACAGATGCGGTTGGCAATATCCTGAACGTGAAGCTGGATACTGGGATGCCCCTTTCCTATGTATCCTACGGGCAGAATGTGCCGGATGACATTGAGGTGATGAATCCGCAGGTTATCGCAAAACAGCTATTAGGAGGAAAGAACGGTTATGGATCAGGCAGATGAATTAAGAAAAAAGGTGGAGCTGCTCAAGGAGCAGACGCCGTCATCCAGGGTGATCGCGGTAACCAGCGGCAAAGGTGGCGTCGGGAAAACAAGTGTGTCGGTCAATCTGGCACTGCAGCTTCAAAAACAGGGAAAACGGGTTGTGATACTGGACGCGGATTTTGGCCTTGCGAATGTGGAGGTCATGCTGGGCATCAGGCCGAAGTATAATTTGGCTGACCTGATTTTTCACAATAAAACAATAGAAGAAATCATTACCCAGGGTCCTCTTGGGATCGGATTTATTTCGGGAGGCTCGGGCGTACAGGATCTGGTCAATTTGGATAAGGACAGGCTGAAGGGTCTGATCGCCAAGCTGGTAAAGCTGGATAATATGTATGATGTTGTGATCATAGATACCGGAGCGGGTATATCCGATTCCGTTGTGGAATTTGTGCTGAGCTCTCCGGAGATCCTTCTGGTGATCACACCGGAGCCAACCTCTATCACAGATGCGTATTCTCTGCTCAAAGCTGTAAACCGCAAAAGGGAATTTGACAGGAACGGTAAATCCATAAAGGTTATCACCAACAGGGTGGAGAGCATGCGGGAGGGCAGGGAGATTTATGAGAAAATCAGGATCGTCGCCTCTAAATTCCTGAATATTCAGTTGGAATATCTGGGTTATGTGCCCATGGATAAAAAGATCATATCGGCGGTGATCGAGCAGAATCCGATTTCTCTTGGAGATCCGGGAAGCGAGCCTGCAATTCAGTTTAAAAATATTGCCAACAGGCTGCTTAACCGTTCTGATAAAGAGGAAAAACAGCAGAGCGGCATCGCCAAGGTGTTGTTGAGCTTCATAAAATCTAAGAAAAACGGGTAAAAGCGTATGGATAGTAGAATTGAAGTGGGGGTCAAGCTTGACCTCGAAAAAATTGAAAATCGTTTGTCCTCCAAGGATGAAGAAAAGCAGGTGTATATCAGTCAGGTGCTGGATGAATCGGAAAACGGAAATGTTCTGGTATCCATGCCGATCAAGGAAGGTAATGTGGTTCCTTTAAGCACAGGACAAAAATTTATCGCGACCTTTTACACCAAGAGCGGGCTGCTGCGCTGTAATGTAGTAGTCACAGGGCGGTTTAAGAAGGGTACCCTGTTTCTGATGGAGATTGCGATCGCTACGGATTTTAAGAAGGTGCAGAGGAGGGAGTTTTTCCGGTATAACTGCCGGATGCCGATGGAATACAGGATCGTAAAGGAGGAGGAAAAGGATCTGATCGACGCTGGGACGGATTATGAGATCAGCGATATGCAGCCGGAATGGAAAAATGCCGCGATACTTGATATCAGCGGTGGCGGGATCCGCTTTGTTTCGACCAACAAGGAGGAGGATAACTCTCTGATCCAGGTACGGTTTTCGCTGAAGATCGCATCGGAGGAACTGATGCTGTCTCCATTTGCCATTTTGCTGCGCTGTGAACAAAACAGCAACAATAAGTCCCTGTATAACAGCCACATTATGTTTAAAGGGATTGACAAAAAGCTGCAGGAGACGATCGTCAGATTTATCTTTGAGGAGCAGAGAAAGAAGCGGTCAAAGGATAACAGGAGGTAAGTGTGCCTGCAGGTAGATTCAATATTTGACGGGGGTTTTCTTGTTTTCAACTGGATATTTTGTTATTATACACTTATGTGAAGAGATATATTTGATATAATATCAGTATACAATAGTTTTATTGCCGCAGGGACAGAGAGGCAATGGAAAAAAGGAAAGTAGGGGTGCAAACATATGGATTTAAGTCAATATCTTGAGATTTTTATTGATGAGACAAAGGAACATTTGCAGACGTTGAATGATCAGGTGCTGATTCTGGAAGCAGAGCCGGACAACATTGATACGGTCAATGAGATTTTCCGTGCGGCGCATTCACTGAAGGGCATGGCCGGAACGATGGGCTTCAAGAGGATGCAGAGGCTTACTCATGACATGGAAAATGTATTCTCTGAGATCCGCAATGGCAAGATGAGCGTGACCCCCGATCTGGTGGATGTAGTGTTCAAGTGTCTGGATGCGATTGAGGAATACTTAAGCTGTATCGTGGAGAGCTCGGATGAGGGCGAGAATGATAACGAAGATATCATTGGCATGCTCAACGCCTGTCTTGAGTCAGGCGGCGGTTCTGCGCCGGAACAGCCTGCTGCCGCGCCGGCACAGGAGCAGAAGCCTGCTGCAGGGGAGGATGATAAGCGTAAGTTTCTTCATATTAGCATTGCTGATTTTGAGAAGAATGCTATCAATGAAGCGAAGGCAAAGAATCTCAATGTCTACGGTGCAACGGTATATGTGGATGAGAAGTGTGTGTTAAAGGCAGCACGCGCGTTCCTTGTATTCAAGGGCGTGGAGGCCATCGGTGAGATCATCAAGTCGGTTCCGAGCGTTCAGGACATAGAGGAGGAGAAATTTGATCTTGATTTCTCAATGTTGATTATTTCCGAGAAGTCGATCGAGGATGTCAGAAAGGCGATCACCAATGTTTCCGAGATCAGGGATGTCGCGTTGGAAAATTACGACATTCCGAAGGATGTGGAGGTCGTAAGTTCTGTCCAGATAAAGGAGACGAAGGAAGAGAAGAAGGAAGAGAGCAAGAAGAAAAACGCTGCGGCCAAGACGGGTGGCAAGCCGGTTGCAAATCGCTCAGTGCGTGTGGATATCGAAAAGCTGGATGACCTGATGAATCTTGTGAGTGAGCTGATCATTGCTAAAAACGGACTTGTATCTGTCAGCAATCAGGAGGATAACCGTACTTCAATGCAGAGCTTTAATGAGCAGATCGAGTATCTGGAGCGTATCACGACCAATCTGCATGAGTCTGTCATGAAGGTGAGGATGGTGCCGATTGAGAGCGTTGTCAACCGGTTTCCACGTATGATCCGTGACCTGTCCAAGAAGCTTGGCAAGGAGATGGAACTGATCATGACAGGTGAGGACACAGAGCTTGACCGTACTGTCATCGATGAGATTGGTGATCCGTTGATGCATATGCTCAGAAATTCCGCTGACCATGGCCTTGAATCTACAATTGACCGTTTAAAACTCGGCAAGCCGCAGGTTGGTACCATCAAGCTCAATGCCTATCAGGATGGAAACAATGTCACCATTGAGGTGGAGGACGACGGTGCCGGTATCGATGTGGAGAAGGTGAAGGCTTCCGCAGTCAAGAAGGGACATATTACAGAGGAACAGGCAGAAAATATGCCGGAGAAGGAAGCAATTGATCTGCTGTTCAGGCCTGCGTTCTCAACCGCGGAAAAGATTTCGGATGTATCCGGACGAGGCGTCGGTCTGGACGTCGTAAAAAATAAAATCGAAGGCCTGGGCGGAGATGTGGAGGTTTCCACAAAGCTCGGTGAGGGAACGAAGTTTACGGTTCGGCTTCCGCTGACACTCGCGATCATTCAGGCCCTGATGGTGGAGGTGCGCAACGAGAAGTACGCGATTGCGTTAAATTCTATCGTAACGATAGAGGATGTATTAGTAAGCGATATCAAGTATGTAAAGCAGAAAGAGGTAATCAATTTAAGAGGTACTGTCATTCCGCTTGTGAGACTGGATGAGGTGCTGGATTGCGCGCCTGCCGAGGAGGAGCCGGAGAACCTCGTGATCGTTATTGTGAAAAAGGGAGATAAGCAGGCCGGACTCGTGATCGACAATCTGCTTGGCCAGCAGGAGATCGTAATTAAGCCTCTTGGCAAGTATATCAATATCCATAAGATGATCAGCGGGGCGACCATTCTTGGAGACGGCGAGGTTGCGCTGATCATTGATACAAACTCATTGGTATAGGAGGATAGACGGACATGGAAGAAAATAATACAGTAGTGAATGGAGCAAAGCAGTATATTGTTGTGAAGCTGGATAATGAGCAGTATGGCGTAGATATTTCATATATCGACAACATTGTGCGTATGCAGCAGATCACAAGGGTTCCGAAGGCACAATCTTATTTTCCGGGCGTGATCAACCTCCGCGGCGAGATTATTCCGGTAATGAACCTTAGGTTGAAGTTTGACCTTGCTTACAAGGAATATACGAATACAACCCGTATCCTGATCGTAAAACCGGAGAGCGGCGCGAAGATCGGCATTCTTGTGGACGAGGTACGGGAGGTTGTTACCCTGGAGGAAGAGTGTATTGAGAAGGCTGTCTATGATGAACAGGGCGCTAACCTGATCGGCGTAGGCAAGTACAAGGATACTTTGATCTCTATTTTGAATATTCATGGCGTGATTGCCGAATTAGAAAGTAATGCGTGGTGATGAATATGGGAAATCATGAACTGTCTAGTATGAAACTTGATATTTTACGGGAACTTGGCAACATCGGAGCCGGGAATGCGACGACAGCCCTGTCCGTGATGCTGAATTCTAATCTCCGGATGGAGGCGCCGCTGGTTAAGATTCTGGATTTTAACGCAATTGCTGATCTTGTGGGCGGTCCTGACACGCTGGTTGCAGCTGTGCTGACGCATTTTAACGGGGCAATCAAGGGTATGACGCTTTTTGTGCTGCAGGTGGAAGAAGCGAGAAATCTTGCCGGCGTGATGCTGGGAAAAACATATCCGCATGATTATATGGATTTTGACCATATGGATAAATCCGCCTTGAAGGAAGTGGGCAACATTTTGATGAGCTCCTACATCTCATCGATCGGGACGATGACCAATTTACAGCTTCGCGCGGATCCTCCGGCAATCTGTATCGATATGGCCGGCTCTGTGCTGAGCCTGCCGATCAGTGAGCTTGGAAAGATAGGAGACCAGGCGCTGGTAATTGATTCCAAGATTTTGGACAATGAACGTCCGATAGATGGTTTTTTAATGTTTGTTACGGATGAAGAGTCATTTGAACATATTTTTGAGGCATTGGGAATTGGGTGTTGATATGGCAGAGGTTATTAAAGTTGGAATTGCGGACTGTAAGCTTTGCAAGAAACCTGATAAGATCACAACGATCGGGCTGGGATCCTGCATTGGTGTTGTGATTTATACTGCGAGTGATGATTACTGCGGGCTGGTGCATATCATGCTGCCAGCCAGCAGTGAGATTAAAAATAACCAGAATCGCTGTAAGTTTGCCGATACCGGCATTGACGATCTGGTTTCAGCTCTTGAAAAAAAAGGAATGCGGAAGGCTTCCATGACTGCGAAGATCGCGGGGGGAGCCACCATGTTCCAGTTTTCGGGGAATACAGACCTGGGAAGCATAGGTGAGCGCAATATCAAAGCTGTGAAGCAAAGGCTGGCTTATCACAGGATTCGTATTGCGGCCGAAGAATGCGGGGCAGATTTTGGAAGGACCATCGTGTTTGATAATGGAACAAAGGAATTGCAGGTTCGTTCTACCGGCAAGCCGGACCGCATTCTCTGATGTCTGCTTTCGAGGCGTTTTTGACAGGTTTTATTCGTAAGCGCGGGTCAGGGCATAAGGCTGGCGGCAGGGGCTTTTTCAGTAGGGGGCTTTTATGAAGTTACGGTATTTACGGGCATTTATTGTCCTGCTGGCAGGGCTTGTGACATTGCTGATCAATATGAAGACTCATAAGGATGTTACGTTATCCTTACTCACGGTGTTGATCGTTATTATAGTATTTTATGTGATAGCAACGCTGATAGTGGAGATTTTGCAGCGTTCATTTGAGACGAATGATTCCGGTTCGTTTCTGGTGATGGAGGAATCGGATGAGGATGGGGAAAAGCAGGGAACAGAGGAACCCCTGTTTGATGAGGAATAGTTTTCGTCAGCAATATTGGAATGACTGGATGGGGTGTATAGATGGACGAGACAAAGAGAAATCAGTTGTGGGAAAAGTATATGCAGACGAGATCTGACAAGCTACGTGAACAGATCATCGTGGAGTATGTTCCACTGGTAAAACTGGTTGCAGGTCGTCTGAATATGTATCTGGGATATACGGTGGAATATGACGATCTGGTCAGCTATGGAGTGTTCGGGCTGATCGACGCGATTGATAAATATGATCATGGAAAGGGAATAAAATTCGAAACTTACGCGAGCCTGCGGATCCGCGGATCCATCCTGGATCAGATCCGTAAGATGGATTGGATTCCACGTTCTGTGAGACAGAAACAGAAACAGATCGAGGCTGCGATCGCGAATCTGGAAAAAGAAAAGGGATCGAACTTAAAGGATCAGGATATTGCAGGCGAACTTGGCATATCTGTTGATGAATACCGCAGTTGGGAGGGGATGACGAATATTTCCAATATTGCGTCCCTCGATGAGTTTATGGAGCAGGGTTCGGAGGGAAGCGTCAAGGAATTCCGAAATACGGTCTATGTTGAGCCTGAGCAGGCGGTGGATCAGTCGGAGGTCAAGAAGATGCTTGCGGAAGCATTGGAGCTTCTGACGGAAAAGGAGAGAAAGGTTGTTCTACTCTATTATTATGAGGACTTGACGTTAAAAGAGGTTGCGATGGTACTTGGCGTTTCTGAATCCAGGGTATCCCAGCTGCATTCAAAAGCTTTGGAAAAAATGAAAAAATACCTTGGGAAATACTTTGAACTGTTGATGGGGTGACAGACAGCGGGAGGGGATGCTATGAGATACGTGAACGGTTTTTTTAGATTAGACATAAGGGATAACGGGGTATACGCGCATTTT
>CAMHJT010000063.1 GCA_946185495.1 uncultured Clostridiaceae bacterium
ACGAAGGAAGCGAACCTAGTACCGCTGCGTGAGCAACGAAGCGCAAGCGTGCCCGTAGTGTAAATGAACTATCCTCAGGGAGCCGTCCGGGAATCCACCATGGAGTCCTCCCCTCTTTTCTTCCTCCCCCCGTGAAAGATCTCATAGATGCAAGGCACCACCACCAGCGTCAGCAAAGTCCCGTATATCAGCCCGCCGATCGTCACCAGCGCCATAGGCTGCGCCATATCCGCTCCCATTCCGATTCCCATGGCCAGGGTGGAAAGTCCCAGGATCGTCGTAAGTGCCGTCATGACAATGGGTCGCAGGCGGTTTCTTCCCGTCACAACGATAGCCTCCTGAAGCTCAACGCCCTCCTCCCTTAACTGGTTCACGCTGTCCACAAACACGATGCCGTTGTTGACGATGATACCTGACAGCATGACCATTCCGACCATGGCTATAATGCTCACATCCTTGTCCGTCAGATACAGAGCCGCGAATCCGCCGGTAAAAGCAAGCGGCACCGTAAACATGATGATGAACGGGCTCTTTAAGGACTGGAACTGCGCCACCATGATGAGATACATGAAGGCAAGCGCAAGTACCAGCATAAGGATCACCTGCTTGAGCGCCTCCATGACCGTTTCGTTCTCGCCGTTATACTCGATCTCATAGCCTGACGGCAGCGGCATGTCGTCAAGCAGCTTTTTCACCTCGGCGGAAACCGCAGTGGTGACAAAACCATCCTTGACCTTCGCCGATACCGCGATGTATCTTGTCTGGCCTATCCTGTTGATAGAGGAAAGGGACTCCGCATCCTGGACTTCGGCGATCTTTTTCACCTTGACCTTTACTTCCTCCTCCCCCTTTTTCCCGTCCAGCTTCAGGTTACTGATATCGTCCATAGTGATATCTTCAGCCTGGTCGTCCTTTACATATACGGCGTAATCCTTGGTCGGCGTACTTAAGGTAGTAGCCTTGGCGGCATCCGCCACCTTTCCCTGGATTTTCTGGTATACCTGGGCAACCGTCAGCCCGTAACTGGCAGCCTTGCTCTTGTCCACGATCACGCGGTACTCCGACACGCTCTTCTCCAGCCCGTCAGAAATCTCCTCAAGCCCATTGATCCCGGAAAGCTTCTTCCCGATCTGCTCCGCCAACTCCCGCAGGGTATCCAGATCCTTGCCCTTAACCTGCACGCTGACGCCCTCTGTCATGATCGCGCTCATATCCATGGTGGAAGCCTGCACTGTGATCTCACAGTCAAGATCGGAGGTGTTTTCCTCGATCATCCTGGCAATCTCCTCATTGGTATGCGTCTTGTCCTCCCTGCACTCCAGATAATAGCTCACAGTATCGATCGCGTCGCCAGAACCGACACCGATCAGGGACAGTCCCTCCCCGCCAAGCATAGCCCCAATGGTCTTGACATCGGATATTTCCAGCACCCGGTCGATCAGCTGATCAGACATCTGCCTTGTCTCCTCCAGCGTTTTGGTGCCCTCCGGCATCTTCATGGACATCGTCATCTGCGGCGAATCCATTGTGGGGAAGAAGGAAAAGCCCTTGGAAACAGACAGCGCGGCACTCGCCACAAACAGCACGAGCGCCAGTAACAGCACAACCACCTTGTGCCTGAGGACGCGCGGTAAAATTCCGGCATACCAGCCGCTGATCCGGTTCATCAGATGGTTTTCCTTCTCCGAAACCCTGTCAAAGGTCTTCGACGCTACCATCGGTACAAAGGTAATGGCCACGATCAGGCTGGCCAGCAGGGAGTACGCGATGGTCAGTCCCATATCCGTAAAGATCTGCCTCGTCAGTCCGGTGGTAAATACAATGGGGAGAAATACGCACACTGTCGTCAGCGTGGAGGCCGTGATCGCGCCGACCATCTGCCCCGCTCCATGAATGGAGGCCTCCCGGACGGAATAGCCATCCTTTCTCAGGCGGTAAATGTTCTCGATCACGACGATGGAGTTATCCACCAGCATGCCGACGCCAAGCGCAAGCCCTGACAGCGAGATCACATTGAGCGTGATATGGCTGAAATACATCAGCACCACGGCAAAGATCACTGATACCGGAATGGATACGGCAATGATGCCTGTCGGCCGGATATCCTTCAGGAAGAAAAGCAGGATCAGGATGGCCAGCAGCGCGCCTGACAACAGATTCCGGATCACCGAGCTGGAAACCAGGTCAATATAGACACCCTGATTCATCAGCTGCACAAATTCCGTCCCCTCCTCCCGGGAAAGCTCATCAAACCGCTCCGCAATCCGGTCTGCCACCTCCTTGGTGGAATACTCGTTCTGCTTGGCAATGGACAAAATCACGCCCGGATTCCTGCCAACTCTGGAATAGATTTCATCCTCATTGGTCACCATCACCACATCCGCCACATCGGAAAGCTTCACCGGATCCACATCCTCCATGCCGAGATCCAGCAGGACAAAATCGGAAAGCTGCTCCATATCCCCGAACTTTTCTCCAACCCTGACCAGATAATCCACGTCGTCCTCCGTGACATAGCCGGCGGGATACTCAAAGTTCTGCGCTGATAATATTCCCTTGATCAGGTCGCTTGTGATGATAGCTTTCATGTCCGCGCCCTCATAGGCGGCGTCTTTTGCCTCTTCAAGATTGTTCTCCTGACGTTCAATCTCCTGCTCTCCCTGCTGCAGTTCGATCTGGGCTTTCGTCATCTCGTTCTTCGTCTCGTTTTCCTTTTCCTTGAGCTCCACAAAGCTGTCGTTGACCTTTTCCTTGCCGCTAGTAATCTTCTTAAGTCCCTGCTTTAACTGCTTTTTCCCCTTCGTGATCTCCTTTTGTCCTGACTCGATCTGCGCAAGAGAGGCCCGAAGGGAAGTGATGTAGTCAGGCAGAACTGCAAAGGTCAGCGGATTACCGTCCTGATCCGTCTGCCCGGCAAGCTTCTCCTCCATGGTCTGAAGCGCCGCCTCCACCGCCTGCAGCTGGCCCGCCATAGCCGGATCCTCAGGCATCATGGCCACGGCGGCCTCAAGCTGTGCCTTCTGACCGGACATGGTCTGATAAGTCGAAAGAAGCTCTTCCAACGCCTTAATTCCCTCTTCCACCTGCTTTTTCTGGGCTGCCAGCTCCTTCTCCTGTTCCTCCAGCTTCGTGAGCGCTTCCTTCGCATTATCCTCATTTTTCTCCAGATCATACTTAGCGTTGGTAAGCTCTACCTCCGCCCTGGCAAATTCCCTGCCTGCCGTCGCCTGTCCGCTTTCAAGCTGGCTTTTCCCGCTGCTGATCTTATCCTTTCCCTCCTTAAGCGCCTTCTCCGCATCAGCAAATTTATCATCCAGCGCCTTTCTCACCTTATTGTTGACCAGCTTTACCTTGTCCTTGCGGACAATCACCTGCACGGATTCCTCCACCAGTCCCATGCCCGTGACGGAGGCCACGCCCTCCAGGCTCTCCAGGGAAGGCTGTATCGTCTTATCTACAAATTCACTCAGTTCAACCTGGCTCATCCCCTCCTTATTCACCGCGGCGATCATGACCGGAAGCATGTCCGGATTCAGCTTGAGGATCAGCGGAGATCCGACGCTCTCGTCAAAAAAGCCGCTGACCTGGTCAAGCTTCTCCCGCATGTCAATGGTAGCTGTATCCATATTGGCGTCCGAGCCAAACTCCAGCACCACCATGGAATAATTCTCCGAGGAAACGGACTGGAGCCCTTCAATATTATCAATCGTGGCAACGGCCTGCTCGATCGGCTTTGTCACCCCGTTTTCAACCGCCTCCGGACTGGCGCCCGGATACGTCGTGATGATCACGGCATAAGGAAGCTCCAGATCCGGAAGCAGGTCCACTGTCATCTTCGTATAAGCCACAACGCCGAGGATCAGGACCAGGACAATCCCCACAATCACAGTATATGCTCTCTTTACGCTAAATTTTGTAACCATAAATCCCTCCGTCTATTCCGACCGTGCCTGTACCGGATGCTTGAACACCACCGGATAGGTTGCGATCTCCAGAAAATGTGCAAATTCTATCTTGCCCGGCTCCACGCTCTCAGAGGTGCTGACCGTTCCCCTCTCATCATAGCTTAAGGTAAGATGCCGCTGTTCCATTTTGCTCCCGTTTTTCCACTCCATGTTGATCTGGATTACAGAATTGGTCCTGTACAGGAACTCATACTCCACTCCACTTTCCCCATAGGTGTCGTCAAGCTCTTCCAGAACCTCCTGCGCGCCGTCAAATTCCAGAAACTGCTCCCTGCTGATCGGTATCGCGCCGAATTCCTTAAAGCCCTCGTCCATAGAATAGTATAGGTAATAGGTGCCTGTCGTTCCCTGTTTTTCATCGATCACGTCAAACTGAATATCCCGGTTGAGATTCCGATAGATATGACCGCCGCCCGAAAGACCCGTCTCCAGCACGCGGTTCCTGTTATCCACACTGAATACATAGCTGACAGGCTGTTCAGCCTTTTCCTCCGTAACGGACACATACTCCTTGGTCACAAAGGACAAAATACCAGTCTCCCTCTCCCGGATCTCATTAAATTCCCTCACCTGTTCAAAATCATCGGGCGATATATACCAGAGCACATATTTGTTTCCGGTTGTCAGGACAAAGGCTTCATGCCGCCCATCCCTGTTATAATCCGAATACAGAAAATTCAGTACCTGATCATTATTCTTCTCCTCAAACATCGCGAGCAGATCCCCCTTTGATAAATCCTTGCCGTCCTGCTTCTGAACATTCTCCGTATCCATTTCAAGCTGGATCGCGGCCTGGTTTTCCCTCTTCACGCTGTCATCAGGATAGGAACAGCCCGCCAGCCCGATCAAAATACAGATGCCGCATAGAATGCCGGTTCGTCTCCTCATCCTCCCTGCCTCCTTCTGACCGAATAGATCTCCTCTCCACGCAGCAGGTTGACACGGGCCGCCGTTACCTCCGTCATTTCTTTGAGGATACGTTCCGCATCATCCACGAATATCTCTGTCCGTAAGCTGACCTTTGCCCCATATTCACTCTCCAGGATCCCGATTCCTTCCCGTCCCAGGATATACTGCAGCTTTCCGAGATCCGTATAATCCGTTTCGATCGTTACCGGCAGCACCCTGCGCTTTGTCACAAGCTGCGCCTCCCCGATACAGGCGGCCGCTGCGTCTGAATAGGCCCTCACAAGCCCTCCTGTCCCAAGCAGCGTGCCGCCAAAATACCTTGTCACAACCAGACAGACATCCGAAAGCCCTTTGCCGGCGATCACCTCCAGAATCGGCTTTCCCGCCGTGCCGCCCGGCTCCCCGTCATCCGAAAATTTCGACACCGGCTGGTCGCTTCCAACCATATAGGCATAACAGTTATGTCTGGCGTCAAAATGCTTCTTCCGGATCATGGCTACGAAATCAGCCGCCGCCTCCTCAGACTCCACATGCCTGATATATCCGATAAACCTTGATTTTTTCTCCACGATTTCCCCTGTGGCCTCTCCCTCCACAGTGACGTATTCCTTGACCATATCTTCCACCTCCGGTCCGTATGTCTGCTATGATAACAGAATAAATCATGTTTCGCAATAACATTTGAATAGTTGTGGAAATTTCAGAGAAAATTTGGTATACTATATATTTGTCAGGAATTTTGATGCCGCAAAACAATGTGTTCTGCCATCATTTAGTTATCAGGAGGCACAGCATAATATGAATTATTCAAAACGAAATACACAGCGAAAGCAGAAAAAACTGGTGTCCAAGCATACCAAAAACAGGAAAAAAGCCTTTTACATCCTTTATAAATGCTTTATTTTTTCCATCCTGCTTCTGGTTCTTTCCGGAATAGGTGCCGGTTTCGGCATGTTTCACTCCATCATAGACAATGCGCCGGATATCGCGGATATCAAGGAAAGCGTAAAGCTAGAGGGCTTCCAGACCACGATCTACAACCAGGCCGGCAAGGAGATCACAACCCTTTCGACAGCCAACTCCAACCGGATCTATGTCCGTTATGAGGACATGCCCCAGACACTGATCGACGCCTTCGTCGCCATTGAGGATGAGCGTTTCTGGGAACACAACGGCGTGGATGCGAAGGGAATCCTCCGTGCCTTTTTCAAGGGCGTAAAAAACCACAACTTTTCCGAGGGTGCCTCTACCATCACGCAGCAGCTCATCAAGAACCAGATCTTCAATGTCGGATTAAATGAATCCACTTTTCTGGATTCCCTGAAGCGAAAAATCCAGGAGCAGTACCTCGCCATTGAGCTGGAAAAACAGCTTGACAAGAAGGACATTCTGGAGCTGTACCTCAACGCCATCTATTTAGGCTCAGGCGCCAACGGTGTACAGACCGCCTCCGAGACCTATTTCGGCAAGGAAAAGCTTACCGACCTGACGCTGGCGGAATGCGCTGTCATTGCAGCCATCACCCAGAGCCCGACGGCAAATGATCCACGGCTCCACCCTGACAAGAACCGTTCCCGCAAAAACACCGTCCTGCAGAAAATGCTGGATCAGGGGCTGATCAGCCAGTCAGATTACGCGGCAGCCATGGCAGATGACGTCTACGCACGCGTTTCCATGAAAAACCAAAAGGAACACAGCAAGGAAAAGAGCTATAATTCCTACTATATCGACTCCGTGATCAACGCGCTGACAAAGCAGCTTGTGGATGAGATGGGCTATACCGAAACCCAGGCCTACAACGCCATTTATTCGGGAGGCTTAAGCATCTACATCAACCAGGACGCGGAGATCCAGAAGATCTGCGATGCTGAGATCAACAATGCTGACAATTATCCCGCAACCACGAGTGTTGCGCTGAATTACGCACTGACACTTGCGGATCCCGCAACCAACGAGCTTTATAACTATTCCAGCAACCATCTGCTGAATTATTACAAGGACAAGACCCAGAATCCAAAGTACAACCTGATCTATTCCAGCGAGGATACGGCGCGGGCAGCCGCGGATGAATACAAGGCTTATATTATGGAAAAGACCGGCTACACGGAATTTGCCGAATCCTTCTCCACCACGATCCAGCCGCAAAGCTCCTTCGTGATCATAGACCAGTCCACAGGCTATGTAAAGGCTATCTGCGGCGGCCGCGGGGAAAAGACCGGCAACCTGACGCTCAACCGGGCTACCGATTCCAAACGCCAGCCGGGCTCCACCTTCAAGGTGCTTGCCGCCTATGTTCCGGCTCTGGATACAGCCGGCATGACACTGGCCACCACCTACATGGACGAAGCCATGAACTACAGCAACGGCACCCCTGTCAAAAACTGGTACAGCGGCTACCGCGGGCTCAACTCCATCCGCACGGCGATCATGAATTCCATGAATATCATCACGGTCAAATGCTTCATGGATGTCACCCCGCAGGTTGGCTACGATTATCTCTGCAATATGGGAATCACCACGCTGAAGAACGGCGAGACCACAGTCAACGGCATTGCTGAGAATGATATCAACGAATCCATGTGTCTGGGCGGCCTGACAGAAGGCGTCACTAATCTGGAGCTTACCGCTGCCTATGCTTCCATCGCCAACAAAGGCACCTACGTGGAACCTACCTTCTATAGTAAGGTGCTGGATCATGACGGCAACATCCTGATCGACAACACGCCCGATACCAAGCAGGTCATGAAGGAGACCACAGCATGGCTCATTAACAACGCCATGCAGGATGTGGTGACCGCGGGAACAGGTACGGCTGCCAAGCTGGCCAGCGGCATGGTGGTCGCGGGCAAGACCGGAACCACCTCCAGCAACTATGACTACTGGTTCTGTGGATCCACCCCATACTACACCGCCAGCATCTGGATGGGATACGACGCGAACACTGATTTTTCCAATTACAATACCCATAAGCTGATCTGGCGCAAGATCATGGATCAGATCATAGAGGCAAAAGAATTAGATACCTCCGTCACCTTTGAAAAGCCTGCCGACATCGTACAGGCTACCGTCTGCGCAGGTTCCGGGCTGCTTCCGGCAGAGGGGCTGTGCAGGACAACCATCAAGGAGTATTTCGCAAAGGACACCGTCCCGACCAAGACCTGTGAGCTGCACCAGGTGGTAACACTGTGCAACAGCAGCCATTACAAGGCGACAGAATACTGTCCTGAGACAAGCACCTACCACTACTCCGTAGACGAAAGCGGCAATATCAAGCTGGAGGACGCGGATTTCACGCCGCCGGATGACTTCATGAACACTACCTGTCCGACTCATACCGAGGAAAAAATGGAAAAGGATCTGGAATCCGAGGATGCGCTGGAGGACGATGAAGAATTTTCAGACGAGCTGTATACCATCTCCACCATTGCCGATGGAGGCGGAATCATCAGCGGTCCCACAGAAGCCTACCAGGGTGAAAGCGTCACCCTGACCTTTATCCCGAATGACGGCTACTATCTGTCGAATGTCACGATTGACGGGGAGGCCAAGGGCGCGATCGAATCCTTCACCTTCAAGAAGATCTCTGAAAACCACACTGTGGTAGCAACCTTCATAGAAAACTCCGGCAGCGAACCGCCGCCGGATGAAGAGATTCAGGACGAGGATAGCTTTGGAAACGAAAGCGCCTGGCGTCAATTCGCCATACCCTCCTGGATAAAACAGATCGTTCAGTATGTAGCGGAAGGGTGAACTGTTACCTGCCGGACAGTTCCCGGCGGATAGTTCCTTTACATTCCGGGAGCCTGTGCGTTAGCTGAATAGTAAGCTGTTATATTTGACTTGAAAATACAAAGGGGCTGCCGCTTCACGGGCTTTACGTGACAGCGGCAGCCCCTTTGGGCTTGTATGGCTATTACTTATTTTGACATCTTCGGCTGAAAGATCAGAGACGCGATATACGCAAAGATCAGCGCGGCGGAGGTTCCCACCGCTGCCATCTGAAATCCGCCCCTGAAAAGCCCGATAAAGCCATCCTTATCCACAGCCTCCCGGATGCCCTTCCATAGATTATAGCCGAAGCCGGTCAACGGGACTGAAGCGCCGCTGCCCGCGAAATCCACAAACGGCTCGTACAGCTGCAGCGCTCCCAACACCGCGCCGGTACAGACCAGAATCACCATGATCCGGCCCGGCATCAGCTTTGTCTTCTCCATCAGGATCTGGGCGGCCACACAGATCAACCCGCCAACCACAAATGCTTTTAAAAATTCCATCTCCATCTGCCTCCTTGTAGTTACCCTCTTTTTTCAATCACAACCGCATGCGCGATCCCCGGCACTGACTGCCCTTCGTTATAGCTGACCGTTGAGAGCAGCGCGCCGGTCGGGACGAACAGGATCCTTCCAAGCAATCCTGCCCGCATGTCCGACAGCAGCTTTCCTGCCAGCGTGACAGCCGAGCAGCCGCAGCCGGAACCGCCCGCATGGGTATCCTGCTCCGGATCATCGTAAATCTCCATGCCACAGTCCATATGCTGCCCTGTGATATCCACACCCTGATCCCGCAAAAGCCTGCAGAGGATCTCCTTCCCCACGCTTCCGAGATCTCCGGTTACAATCCTGTCATAATCCCCCGGCACACGCCCGAAATCCATCAGATGGTGATAGATACAATCCGCGGCCGCCGGCGCCATGCACGCTCCCATATTCAGGGAATCCTTCACCCCGTAATCCACCACGCGTCCTGTCGTAATTCCTGTAATCGCCGCGTCTCCATTTTCCTCAGAAAGCACAAACGCGCCGCAGCCTGTCACCGTCCAGGTGGATGACATCGGCCGCTGGTTGCCATACTCCAGCGGAAAACGGAACTGCTTTTCTGCCCCGCCAAAATGGCTGGAAGCCACCGACATCACGGTATCCGCATATCCGGCGTGTACCGTCATCGCGCCAAGTGAAAGCGCCTCCCCCATCGTGGAGCAGGCTCCATAAAGCCCGAACAGGGGTACCTGAAACTCCATCAGGCCAAAGGTTGTCGCGATCAGCTGTCCCAGCAGGTCTCCCGCGAACAGATAGCGGATATCCTCCGCCTTCAGATTGGCCTTCTGCATCGCCAGCAGGGCGGTCTGGCGCATCATCTCACTCTCTCCCTCTTCCCATGTGTCCTTCCCGAAGGCCGCGTCCTCCACCACCCTGTCAAAGGTTGCCCCAAGCGGCCCTTCTCCCTCCTTCGGTCCCACGATACAGGCCGATGACATAATGTAAACCGGCTTGTCAAAGAAAAGGCTCTGCCTTCCAAGCTGTATTCCTTTCGTCATATCTTCACCTCATTTTTCTGCTGCAGCGATTTCTACGCGAAAGAAGAAACGCCGCATTTCCTTTCTCGATTAGTATGCTGTCCGGCGCCTGTTTTTATTCCGGAAAATATGTTTCCTATCTTGTTTTACAGAACGGTTTCCCGCGGAATCAAGGTTGCAAATTTGCCCCGTTTGAGCTAAAATAGAACTAACGTAACTACTCAGCAGGTCTTCGCATTCACTGCCCAGGCCTTGCCAAAACAGTATATTTTGCCAAGCAGCGGCTGAATTAAAATGCGCCATCTTCACCCGCTGTGTAACTGTTCAGCATCTGCTGACTAGCTGCGAATTAACATTTTCTGACAGGAGGGTATAATGTATGGAGTCTAGTGGAATGAAGGTATATAGCAACAATGAGATGCTCTCATGGGTAGGCAGCTTTTCGGATCTGATGGGGGTCAGCCCGGAAAAGATCAAAATGCTGAACATCTGCGGCAAGAAAAAGAATGTACTTCCCACTATTGAGACGCACAAGCGCGTCATGATCTTTGCGGACGAGAGCCAGCCGGATCTGTTTTACGAGCTCTGGGAGGGCGGTTACGGCGACCTGGATATGTGGATCGGGAAAGGCCTGCGCGGGGACGGCAAGGTGGAGACCTGCAAGATCAAGGATCTGATGGATCATAAGATTGACGAACCGATGGTGATCTTTATCATCAACGAGAACACCAGAGAGGCATCAAGATTTGGCATCAAGAATGAGTTTTTCTCCAGAGGATCCGTCAACTATGTCGGCCATGAGATCCGCGCCGTCATCATGAATATGCTTTCCTGTGATGTGGGCGACAAGATCTGCATCGTCAGCGGCGAGAGCATCGTCATCGAGACCGCTATCCTGGCCAGTGAGGGCACAGTGATCGCTGTTGAGCCGGACGCAAGGGATATGCGTTCCCTGCAGGACAATGTCAGCAAATTCGGCGTGCACAATGTAGAGATCATCCCCCGGCTGACTAAGGAGAACATGAAAGGACTGCCTGTTCCAAGGCTTGCGTTTATCGTGGCATCCGAGCGCCTTGAAGATGAGATTCAGACACTGATCAGGATCAATCCTGAAATCCAGCTCATCATCTACACACTGGAGCTGAATATGCTTGTGAACATCAAGAATATCTTTGAAAAATACAAAATCGGCAATACCGAAGTGCTCCAGATTTCCATCTCCAAGAGTGACAAGCGAAGCATCATGGTGGCACAACCGTCTCCATGGATGATCAGCGGTACAGCAGGCACCCTGTAATATCGTTCTTTTGCCGTCCCTCAGCTAAAAACGTCCCGGATTCCACCAACAGGTGAAATCCGGGACGGTTTCAACAATTTATATTTCGTACTCTTCCATTCACGCATATAGATCTGTAATAAAAAAACAGGTGACCTGAGCTCATTTCAAATCACCTGCATAAAAAAGAAGAGGACACAAATTTGAACGCCGCTTCCTTCTGCCGCTGCGCCATGGCACAGAAAGCAACAGCTATACAAAAACCTCTCAAAAGCCTTTATTATATTATCAAATATCTTACTTCACTATTTTACTTCTTTGTAGCTATGTTTCGTACGGGATCCAATATCATCCGGCAGCACATTGTGTTCCTTGAACTTGAAAAATTCATAGGAAGTCACCTCTACAAACTGCGCCTTCGGCTGTACCTGTGAAATCTGCTTTGTCTCCTTCGTGGTACAACAGGCGATTGCCTCGCCTGTATATGGCTCAAACACGATATAGTTCTTCTCTTCCTTCTTGCCTCCAAAAAGCCCCATGTCCATCTCCCCTTTTCGCTTTTCTCGCAGAATATTGCATACATTTGAATATATTATAATCTATGTTTTGTGAATATTCAACAATTATTTTTATAAAAATATCCAAATACCGATGAAAAAAACTCAGAGCCGTTCCACGCAAAGCATGGTAAGGTCATCAAACTGCTCTGCCTCGCCGACAAATTCATCCACATCCTGCCTTACCCTTGCGAGAGTCTCCCTGACATCCTCGCCCGCAGTCTTTTCCAGTGTCTTGATCATTTTTGCAACCCCAAACATATTCTGATCCCCGTCTGTCGCCTCCGGCACTCCGTCTGTGTACAGGAACAGCTTGTCTCCCTTCTCCAGGCGGAAGGTGTACTCGTCAAAGGGAACTCCCTCCATCACGCCCACCATCATGCTGTGCTTTGTCTTATAGAGCTCACATCCTCCACTGTAACGGCACAGCACCGGATCCTCATGTCCTGCATTGGCGGCAGTCACCTTGCCGGTAGACAGCTCCAGAATTCCAATCCAGACTGTAACAAACATATTCATGTTATTATTGCCGCAGATCCGGTCATTGACAGCAGACAGGATCTCCCTGGGCTTCTTTCCTGAAATGGCAGCTTCATTGATCAACAGCTTGCTGACCGTCATAAACAGAGCGGCAGGCACTCCCTTTCCGGACACATCCGCTATGACCATGACAAGATGATCCTCATCCGTCAGAAAGAAATCATAAAAATCTCCTCCTACCTCCCTGGCAGGCGTCATGGTCGCATGGATATCAAAATCCTCCCTGTCCGGAAACGCAGGAAATGTATTGGGAAGCATGCTCTCCTGAATAGAGGCCGCTGTCGCCAGCTCGCTATCCGATACCGCCTTTTCCCTTCCCTGTGTCACATTAAGCAGACAGTACATCAAAAGCATAACGATCAGGTTCATGCCGTAGGACACCGACAGTCCATAGATTCGTACCGTCACAAGTCCTACCGCCACAGGTAATACCACATAAGCGATAACCGCCACCAGCTGGAAGGTGTGCAGTCTCTTTCTTTCAAGCAGAGCCAGTGCCAGGGTGAACAGCATCGTCAGATACGCGTAAATGAGGGAAAGCGAATACATTCCGCACCTGTGATAAACGCCCTGTGCATCCACCGTAAAATAGAATCCAAAGACAAGGTTGAGCAATACCGCACACTGGTTGACTGCAAGGCCGATACGGACAAAATAAGTAAACCATTTCGTCAGTTTTCTGGTGGAATGCATGAAATGGACAACATAATGCCAGAAAAAACAGGCGGCAAAAGCGCTGCACATATAATAAAGCGTATTATCAATCACATTGGCGCCCCTCAGATCCGGTACCCCGTCCACCAGCCATGCCATAGCATCTGTAAACAGACCCATAAAGACTACATTCAGCAGATACATATAATACCTGTTATCCACATCAGCCTTCTGAATATCAATCTGGCAGCAGATATAAAGCACAATGCCCGCCAGCATTCCAAACAGGTCTATGCCAATATTGAGAATATATACTGGAGACAGCGCGTGAAATCCCCTGTCATAAAACAACCCTATTGTACCGAAAAACAGGACTACATACAATGCCACTGCAGTAACCAGCTTCCAAATATGACTCTTTCCTTCCATACAGTCTTCCCGTCCCATCCTTTCTCTGCCAGGTTCATACCAGGCCGACGGCCAGTCCACATCTGCTTCTTTCTCCTGCAGTCATTTTGCGTTCACTTTAAGAAAAAGGTGTCAAAACCTGGTTTTGACACCCATCTCATCCAAACATAGGTCTGCGGGCAAGAGCCTGATATACCGTAGCTTAAGTAACTAATCCATTCACGCCAGGTCATTTAGGGCCTGCCTACTCCTCAACCTCCAGCACATTTAACAGTCCGGTCAGCTCAAACACCTCCCGAACCTCATCCTTCAGTGACCTGACCTTCACCCGTCCTCTTTCTCTCATTGTCTGCATAGCGACGATCACCACACGCAGTCCGGCGCTGGAAATATAATCCAGCTTTTCAAAATCAAACACAACCTCCCGCACATCATTCAATTTCGGAAGCATCGCCTTTTCCAGCGCAGGCGCTGTTCTAGTCTCAAGCCTGCCTGAAACCGCTATCGTCAGCCTCGCGTCCTCTTTCTTCATCGATACCTTCATGTGCGCCTTCCTCCCCATTCGTTCCATATCGTCTGGCAGAAATGATAACCTGTTCGCTGCCTTTCCAATAAACTCTACCCTAAGGTTATCATGTGAGCCTCCCATTGTCAACAACTCTTTTATCTACCAAAAAATGTAAAGCCAAGCATCGTCATGTCATCAAACTGCGGCTCATC
>CAMHJT010000064.1 GCA_946185495.1 uncultured Clostridiaceae bacterium
GTTGAACTTGATATACAAAGATACTGCTCTATGTCCTTCTGATCTATGTTCAATATTTTATCCTCCGTAGAGTGTATGATGTGTTTTTTGATTTTATCTATCATCAGTATAATCAAATGATTGTTTATTGTCAATATCCTATCATCAAAAGTGACAAGAAAACAGTCTATGATCCAGAGATGAAATGCCCATTCTTACCCGATTGACTTTCATTTATCTATGTCCATCATAGATGTGATCGCATGTATGGATTTCCCGCCCGCAGCATACAATGATACAAAGCCTGCCGGAGAACCGCCATGCGCCAGCTTCTGCCATTTCCGATCCTGTTAATTCTGCTTCTTGTCTTTCACCGGGAGGCAGCGGCCGGAACGGCGCAGGGCCTTCTTTTGTGGTATCAGACGCTCATTCCCGCCCTCCTGCCCTTTATCCTTGTGACCAACGCCCTGTCCGAGACAAATGCGTGGCAGGCAGCGGCACAGGCCATGCAGCGCCTCGATTTTTCAAGGGGCTGCGAGCTGATGATCCTCCTGCTCGGCAATCTGTGCGGATATCCCATCGGCGGAAAGCTCATCAATGATTTTGCCTGCTGCGGCTATCTCTCCGCGCGGCGCGCAAATCTCCTGCTCCCTCTCGCCAGCCAGGCCAGCCCGATGTTCATTCTGGGATACATCCACCTTCACATCCTGAAAAGACAGCTTCCCCTTTCCATCCTCCTGCTCTCCATCTATCTGCCGGTCCTGCTGCGCTATCTGGCCATCGGCGCGCCGGAGCCGGGACAGGAACAGGCTGCGCCCGGCCAGGCCGGAACCATTCCCCTCAGGGATACTTTCCTGCACGCTGTACGGATCATGGTCATGATCGGCGTGTATGTGATCATGTTTTCCATTCTGCTGAAGATCCTTATACCACGGCTTTCAAGTCCTGTCTGGCAGTCCCTTCTCGCCTTCCTTGAGATCACGACCGGCCTGAAGGTTTTATCCGGCATTGCTCTTCCCGAAACCCTAAGGATCGGGCTGATCTGTGCCCTTACAGCCTTTGGCGGGCTCTGCAGTGCGTTTCAGACCCTTGGGGTGATCCGCCATTCCGGGATCAGCATAAAAAAATACCTGCCGGAGAAGCTTCTTCTCTCAGCAGGTACCTTTCTTCTGGTTCTATGCTATCTCTATACTGTCTGATTTGTATCTGTTTGGCAGATATTGGCAGATGCTGGCCAGATGCGATGCGATTGAAACCGGCACATCCTGATTCACCCGCTACTTCCCTATATACTGCTTTGGGCACGGTCAACATTTCTTCCCTCTGCCGCCTGCAAACTGCCCACGATCATTCCTCACTCTGTCCCTCAACCATGCCGCGTCCCACTCTGGGTCCTCTCTTGACGCGTCCTTCCATGACTGGAACCTCCCTGTTCGCATCCCCGTTCAGGACCGCGCCGGATTTGTCAGCCTTCTTGGCAGCCTCAACCGTCCTCGCAACCGTCTCCTGCGCTGTCTGCGGCGTATGAATGACAGGATTACGCTTCTTTACAACCCGCTTGATGATCTTCTTCTCGCCTGCCGAAGCCTTAGCTGGAGTTTCACCTGAACTGCCTGCCGCTGCGGGCTTCCCATCACTTTGGGAAGCCGCTGGAGCCGTCTTTCCCTCTCCCTTCGGAGCAGCAGGAGCCGTCTTCGCCTCTCCCTTCGGAGCAGCGGGAGCCGTCTTCGCCTCTCCCTTCGGAGCAGCCGCTGCCTTTCCCGGATTGCCGCCGCCCGCAGTCTGCATGCCTGCAGCCGGTTTTTCCTCCGCAACTTCCTCCTTCGCTGCCGCCGTCATCGTCTGCACCGGAACAGGCTTTTCCACCTGCTCGATAAAAGGAGGAATCTCTACAGCAGACTTGACCGGCTCCTTGGCAGGCTCTTTTTCTTCCTTCCTGCTGACAGCCTGCTTCACCTTCTGTACCATATTCTGCCCGAACTTCGGAGTCTCCTTCTTCTCCTCAACAGCCGGACGCATCATTGGCGCCTTCGTCACACTGTTGGGATCCCCCGTGAACTCCACGATCTGGCTCTGGATCTCCTCCAGATTGGCATTTGCCTGAAGGCAGTCTGTCTGAAGGCGCTCCATCAAATGCTCATAATTAATCCGCTCCACATCAAGGGTGGACTGCACATAATCCCGTATTCCCAGCATCACGTCATTGGTATATTGCATCGAGCCAAGCCGGATCTCGTTGGCGTCAGCCACTGCCTGTGCAAGGATCTCATTGGCCTGTGCCCTGGCCATCTCCACAGTCTCATAAGCCTTCTGATTCGCCTGGTTCATGATCTCAGTCTCTTCCACCATCTGGCGCGCCTGCTCCGTTGCCTGCGCAATGATGCCATCCGCGGCCTTCCTCGCGTCCATAAGAATCGCGTCCTTATTCCGCATGATCTTCTTGCAGCGGTCAATCTCCGCGGGAATCTTCACTTTCAGGTCTCCAAACAGCTCATCAAACTCATCCCTTGGAACCACCACCTTGTTTTGTGAGAATGTGGTCGGCTTGCAGCCATTCATAAAATCCTCAATCTCATTCATGATATCTTCGATACTTTTCCTTGCCATTGTCTCTCCTCCATCCCTCAGTTCTCAAAGCGTCTCCTTAACTTCTCCGCCACACAATCCGGCACAAACGCGGATACATCTGTTCCATAGCTTGCGTACTCCCGCACCATGCTGGAGCTCAAATACGCATATTCCACACTCGTTGTCAAAAAAATCGTATCCACCGTGTCGCCGCTCACCTTACGGTTACTCTGCGATATCTGCAGCTCATATTCAAAATCCGTGATCGCCCGCAATCCGCGCACGACAACAGAAATATTTTGTTCCCTCATAAAATCGATCAGCAGCCCGTCAAAGCTGATGATCTTCACATTGCCAATCTCCTCTGTGGTCTTAACCAGCATCTCAACCCGCTCCTTCGCGGAAAACAGGGAATGCTTGGCGCTGTTATTCAGCACGCCCACCAGCAGCTCGTCAAACATGCAGGCTGACCGCCTGATGATATCCAGATGTCCATATGTCACCGGGTCAAAGCTTCCCGGATAAATTGCCCTTCTCAATTGCCCTTCCTCATTTCCTTCTCACGCGCAGCCACTCAAAATGAATCCTGCCCGCTGTATTGTACGCGTAATCTCGCACCCGCCTCATGCCTGCGTGGCATTGCCCGCCATCTGCTCCGGATGCTCCACGCGTTCCAAAAAAATATGCTTGTTGGTCTTATACCGCTTCTCCTTCAGCAGCCGGAACCCATGCAGACCTTCCATCTGCAGGTCAGTGTCCAGAGAAGCCTCCACAATGACCAGCGCGTTTTCCTGCAGGATTCTCCAGAATGCAGGCTCCCGCAGTATTTCCTGCTCCAATCCCCTGTCATACGGCGGATCCATAAACGCCACATGGAACCGTTCCTTTCCCGCCATCCGGCGAACGGCCGACAGCGCAGACGCCTGACAGATCTCTGCCTGCTCCTCCAGATGCGTAAACCGGAGATTCTGCCGGATGACCTCAACCGCCCTCCCGTCCTGCTCCACAAAGCAGGCGTGCCTCGCGCCCCGGCTTAAAGCCTCAATGCCGATGCCGCCGCTTCCCGCAAACAGATCCAGAAAATTTACATCATACAGCTCGTCGCGGATCATATTAAATAAGGTCTCTTTAATCCTGTCCGTCGTCGGCCTCGTATCCATGCCCGGCGGTGCCTGAAGCCTCAGGCTGCGCGCCTTCCCTGCGATCACCCTCATGTTCTCAATCTCCTACTATACTGTATCACACTTTTTTATAAATATCAATCTATCAGATCAATCACTCCGACATATACATTCGGAAAATGACCTTTTTTCATCTTCTCATCATATCATAGCTTATAAAAATGTACAAGCAGAAGGTTAGCTGCATGTGAACGAACCCCCACTGAATTGTGCCAATACACAGGTTTCCAGCGGGAGTTTCGATTCACAACGTAGGGATATTTGCGAACGCCGGTCCTTGGTGAGCCGACAAAGGAGGCGAACCTAGTACCGCTGCGTGAGCAATTAAGCGAAAGCGTGCCCGAAGTGTGAACGAAATTCCCGCTGGAAACCGTCCTGTCAGCAAAAACCCAAAATCCATTATTTCCCAGCGTAAGATCCCGCATCCCTCCACATACTACCCATACAACGCGAACAAAAGCAATGTGGCGGCTGTCCGGAAACGAACCCGCCTGTGTTGCGTAAAGCCAGGCGGCCTCCGGGCAGCGGGCATCACGTTGTTTCAGATAGACTACTTTCAGAAAAAGGAGGCGTATATCATGAGCAGATCAACGAAGCGCGAGGCGCAGGAAGCACTGAACAGATTTAAGTACGAGGTGGCAAACGAGATTGGCGTACCGTTAAAGGACGGCTACAACGGTGATCTCACATCCTACCAGAACGGTTCTGTCGGCGGCTATATGGTGAAGAAAATGATAGAGGCCCAGGAGCGTGAAATGAGCGGCAGGTAACCGGTCCTTACGGATCCCGCTGTGCGGAGAAGCAGAGCTTCGTCCGGCTGAAATGTAAGCCCGGCAGGCTGCGGCTTCCATCATGCGGAAATGTTCCCCCGCTCTGATCAAGAGCTTGCAGCCGGCAGGTCGCGATGTTGACCGACGGCTGCCAAAGGAAGAAGCCCTGTCCGTAGTAATGCTGCGGCGGGGCTTTTTCGCTGATTCCACCTTCTCCTGCCAAAACAATGAACATTTTAACGTTTGCAAAACCATGTATTTTTTCGATCGGCTTTTTCAGGATATATATTTTTTCTTGGCTAACGTTCCTAATGCCGGCGAAAAAAACATATATCCTGCAAAAGCCTCAGTCCACATTTTGAGTTTCGCAAGTACCTGCTATAGACTCTATCTGAGGCCGGACGCCAAAATCGTATATCCCACTTAAAAAATAAAAAGGAACAGGATTCGGTTCCCCTCACAGATGGATCTTCACATCCTCAGAAAGCTCCAGGTCAGGCTCCGCACCCTCCCGCTCCAGCATCGCGATGGCGTCATTTGCCTGCTTCAAAATTTCCGCGTGCTGATAGATATCCCCAAGGCTGAACAGCAGCTCCCCGCTCTGCCTGACGCCAAAGAAATCTCCGGGGCCCCGCAGCTTCAGGTCCTCATTGGCAATATAAAATCCGTCATTGGACGCGTTCAGGATCTCCAGCCTGTCCAGAGCCTCCTTTTTGTCGGAAGCGCAGAGCATGATGCAATAGGACTGCGCCTCCCCCCGGCCCACGCGTCCGCGAAGCTGGTGAAGCTGGGCAAGCCCGAACCGTTCCGCGTTCTCGATCATGATCACCGTAGCGTTGGGATTGTCAATTCCCACCTCGATCACCGTCGTGGACACCAGAATATCAATCTCCTTCCGGATAAACGCCTGCATGATATTATTTTTTTCGTCTGCTGTCATCCTCCCATGAAGCGCCGCTATGCGCACCCCGCTGGAAAACGCGTCCGCAAGGCTCTCGCTGTACTCCGTCACATTTTCTGCCTCCATCTTCTCTCCCGCCTCCACCATGGGACAGATAATGTAGACCTGATGCCCCTGACGAATCTGCTCTGCCATGAAGCGGTACGCGGTCGGCCGGTATTTCGGCCCCACCACGCAATTCTTGATCGGCTTTCTCTTCGCGGGCATATCCTTCATGATGGAAATGTCCAGATCCCCGTACATGATGATAGCAAGCGTCCTGGGAATCGGCGTGGCGCTCATCACCAGCACATGCGGCTCCTGCCCCTTCTCCGACAGCAGGGTTCTCTGCCTCACGCCAAACCTGTGCTGCTCATCCGTCACCACCAGGGCCAGGTTCCGGTATGCCACCTTGTCCTGTATCAGCGCGTGGGTTCCAATCACAATATCCACCTCCCCCGCCGCCAGCTTCTGGTAAATTCTCCGTTTCGCGGAAATCCTGGTAGAGCCGCACAGAAGCTCCACCCGCACGCCAAACGGCGAAAGATTCCTGTTGACCACCTCAAAATGCTGCATGGCAAGCACCTCTGTAGGCACCATCAGCGCCGCCTGATAGCCATTTTTCACCACAGCAAGCATGGCAAGCTCCGCCACCAGTGTCTTGCCTGATCCCACATCGCCCTGCACCAGGCGGTTCATCACGCCCGCGCCGGACAGATCCGCGCGGATCTCCCTAAGCGCCTCCTTCTGTCCCTCCGTCATGTCAAAGGGAAGCGTTTCAATCCTTTTCTCCACGGCAGACCAGTCCCCAACCGGAAACCGGTTATCCGCCCGGATAGTCCTCTCCCGCATTCTCCTCATCCGCGCCAGAAACCAGAAGAACTCATCAAAGATCAGCCGTTTCCGGCACTCCGCAAGACGTTCCATATCTTTCGGAAAATGGCTTCCGCGCACAGCCTCCTGAAGCGGAAGCAGGCCGAACCTGTTCCTCACCTGCTCCGGCACGCGATCCGCAAGCTGTTCCAGAAAAGGCAGCGCGCCTGCCACCGCCTTCGTCACCGCCTTGTTGCTCAATCCCTCCGTCAACGGATAGACCGGCTGCAGGGCAGCCCGCAGTTGATCATACTGCTGCTGCGTATAGTACTCCGGATGCTCCATCACCATCTGTCCATTCCTGATTGTAAGGCTTCCCACCAGATAAAATGTCTGCCCGATATGAAAGACCTGTTTCAGGAACGGGGAATTATACCATAAAAGCTTCACCATTCCGCTGCCATCCCTGACCATGCAGGTGACAAGCGTCAGGCTCTTCACCTTTTTTACTTCCACATAGGAGCTGACAGTTCCCTTCACCGTCACCCTGGCTCCGGCCTCAGCCTCACTGATCGCGACTGGTTCTCCATAACGCAGGTATGTTCTCGGATAAAAACACAGCAGATCCTCCACTGTCTCCACGCCCAATTTACGAAACAGGGCTGCGGTCTTCGGTCCCACGCCCTTGATGCTCTCCACGCCTTCCTGTATCTTCATCCCCGCATATTCTCCTCTTTAAACCATAGTTTATATCAGGCATCATCCGGGATACCCGTTTTTCCATTCTACTATCGCTTTGGACAGTCTCCAACAAGAACCATAAGCGCTGTCGCCCCAGCCAAAAATATCAAGTAAAAAACCTACCGGATATTTCTATCCAGCAGGTTCTCTTGATCATCAAAAAAATGAAAGCAGAAGTCGGATTCTTTCCATCTCACGGCCTCGTTAACCCATGCACCAGGTTCACCCTCCGATACACTTGAGGGCAACCTCTTTCCGGCAGCTCTAAGATTCTCCGTTTATATCCTTCGTCTGAACCGTCCAGTGCTTTATCCGGGATTCATAAGCCCTAAGCGTCGTGTCGTCAACTCCGCCGCCTAAAAGGCTGGTATTCACCGCATTGACGATAGCCTGAACACCGTGATCTTTTGTAATATCTCCGCGAACAGCTATATACTGTGCCTTCTCTGCCATATCAGGCTTTTCGTCCTTCCACTTTTTTCGTACCTCCCCTGCTTAAACATCTGCAAGGTGTCCTGAAGCACATTGATATCTTCCGTTCTATCTCTCATGTATTGTTCAAATCCGAACTAACTTCTGCATTCATCACTCAACCGACAGAATATAATAATAGATTGGCTGTCCGCCGTAGTTAAACTCCACATCACAGTCGGAATAGGTGTCCTCCACATACTGCGCGAACTCCTGCGCGTCCGCCTCTTCCACATCGGCGCCGTAATAAATGCTGATCAGCTCCGAATCCTCATCCACCATTCCGGACAAAAGCTCCTTGGTCGCTGTGATCAGGTCCGCAGAAACCGCCTTAATCCCTTCGTCATCGATTCCCATGATATCGCCGGCATTGATGTTTTTGCCGTCAATACAGGTATCACGCACCGCGTAAGTGACCTGTCCTGTCTTCACCTGCTTCATCGCTTCAGTCATGATGCTCAGGTTCTCTTCCGCGTTCTTCCCGGCATTGAATCCGATCAATGCAGCTACGCCCTGCGGCGCAGTCTTGGAGGGAACCACAACGATCTCCTTGTCCTCCACCAGGGTTTTCGCCTGATTCGCCGCGAGGATGATATTCTTATTATTAGGAAGGATGTACACCGTATTGGCGTTCACGCGCTCAATCGCGTTGAGCATATCCTCGGTACTCGGATTCATGGTCTGGCCGCCCTCGATCAGATAGTCCACGCCCAGATCCTTGAAGATGTCATTCATGCCCTCCCCGACGGAAACGGAGATAAAGCCATACTCCTTCCGTTTCTCAGGAGCCTGCGGCTTCTTCTGTTCTTCTGCCTGGCGCTTTCTCTCCTCCGCCTGGGCAGCCGCCATCTTCTCGGCCTCCATGATCACCTTTTCCCTGTGTTCCTCCCGCATATTGTCGACCTTCATGCTGGTCAGGGAACCATAGGTCAGGCCGCGCTCAAAGGCAAGGCCCGGATGGTTGGTATGCACATGAACCTTGATGATCTCGCTGTCCGAAACCACCACCAGGGAGTCACCGATCGATTCCAGATAGGACTTGAACTCCTCTTCGATCTTCTTGTTGTACTCCTTCTCGATCATGATAATGAATTCCGTACAGTAGCCATACTTGATATGGGAGGTGTCAATGGTCTTCCTGTCGATGCCCGCCGCGTTCGTCGTGCGAAGTCCCGAAGCATCCGGCGCTGTCTTTGCCTCCTGCGCCCCGCTGTCAAAACCATTGGAAAAATCATACGTCGCCTTGCCGGTCAGTGCGTCATAGGCGCCCTCTAAGATCGTCATCAGACCCTCGCCGCCGGAATCCACCACGCCGGCCTCCTTCAGCACAGGAAGCATCTCCGGTGTCTGGTCGAGTACCGCGCGTCCATGCTTCAGCACCTCGCCGGAATACTCCAGCAGGCTCTTCCGGGTTCTTTTAAGCTCCGTCGCCTTATCTGACAGTCCCTTCGCAACCGTCAGGATCGTGCCCTCCTTCGGCTTCATGACAGCCTTATAAGCCGTAGCCACCGCCCTGTTAAACGCAGCCGCCACATCCTCCGTCTCCATCTTGTCCCTGGCGCTGATCTCCTTGCAGAATCCCCGGATCAGCTGGGACAGGATCACGCCGGAATTTCCCCTCGCTCCCCGAAGGGATCCGGTGGACATCGCCTTGGTCACATTGGCGAAGGTCGGATCCTTGATCGCGGCAACCTCCCTGGCCGCGGAGGTGATCGTCAGCGTCATGTTGGTTCCCGTATCCCCATCCGGCACAGGAAATACATTCAGTTCATTGATATATTCCTTTTTCTCCTCCAGGCGTCTCGCTCCGGATAAAAATGCATACTGTAAGCTTTTCGCATCCAAACTCATGTTCCGACTCACACTCCCTCCTAATCGATTACGCGAACGCCCTCAACAAAGACATTGATATTTTCCACCTTCATGCCCGTAAACTCCTCGACCTGGTATCTGACTGTCGACATGAGATTCTCCGCAACAGTGGAAATGCTGACGCCATATGCTACAATGATATGAAAGTCGATTGAAATCGCGTTTTTCTCCCCAACTGTGACATTCACGCCCTTGGAAACGCTGTCTCCACGCAGCAGCTTGACAAATCCATCCTTCATGTTCACAGTGGCCATTCCGACAATGCCGAAGCACTCGATCGCGGAAAGCCCCGCAAACTGCGCAATGACATCGCTTTCGATAATGACATCCCCATTTTCACCCTGTATTTCAAGTTTCATGTTCCCATACCTCCATCCTTTTTTAATTATATTTCCCGGATAATCATCCCGCCATGCCTGCACGTCAAAGATCATTTCCTCTAAAATCATTCGTTTTTCATGCGTTTGCGAAACGATATACTTTTCTGTTTTAGCACGATCTGCACAGTAAATGCGCAGATCTGCTGAGCAGTTGTTTTCATTATACAATGAAATTACGGAAAAAGAAACATTTTTTTTCAAATAATGCTTGCAATCCATCTGCATATCTGTTAGAATTGACATGTTGCAAATTGGCAGTACAAGATGTAGTGTCAATAGTATATTACGCAAGGAGGTGCAGAAAGCATGGCAAAGTGTTCCGTATGTGAAAAGGCTGCTCATTTCGGTATTAAGGTGAGTCATTCTCATAGAAGATCCAACAAGATGTGGAAATCAAACATTAAGAAGGTGAAAGCAAATGTGAATGGCACTCCGAAGAGGATTTACGTATGTACCGCATGCCTGAGATCAGGCCTGGTAGAGAGAGCTTAAGGATACCGCAATTCCGGATTGCGCCGTATCATGGAACCGGACAGGTGAGATCATTTCTCCCCTGTCCGGTTTTTTGCATAGAAACCTGTAGTTTGTATCCTGCTGTCCTTTCTTCTGATGTGTCAGAAAGGCCGCCTTTCCTTCCAACATCCGGGCCATCTTACTGAAAAACAATTGTAACCGGATCCCCTTCGAATGATTAAAACGGTGAATCTGAAATCTTATCCTGAGCATGCAGCACTCGAACCGGATACCCTATAAAATCCTCAACTATTCCCTTAGAATCGCCGATATTATTGGATCTGGACAGCCAAACTGCTGTACAGGCAAATCCTGACGCAAAACCAATAATACAACTGGCTATGCTCACAAATAACATTAACATATCAGTCCCTCCCCTGCTTGTCATTTACATAGCTGTTTGTCTCTGCCAAAGACGTCAGCTTTGTACTTTCTTCTACACCTTTCATGGCAGAATATCCCACAAAACATAATGCAAATCCAAAAATCACAAACAAGTAAGCAGCCATTTCTGCCATCCAACCATCATCCAGACGCATCAGGATATGGCAAATGACAAATGCGCCCACAGAAAGCAGAGTGCCAGATATCACCATATAAGCACACACCTTCTTTTCATCATACGGAAGTCCTGCAACCAGTTTCCCTGTTTGACCATTCACCAGCATGGTATACGGTAGTCCCTTATATCGCAAAGTCAGAAACCATGCCGGGAACATCGCATACTCAATCTTTTGTATTTCATGCTTCGGAACCTGCTTTAAGATCCGGACATCATGAGCCTTTACCGTCTTCGCTACTTCAGCCTCAAACATACTTTTCGCGCGCTGTATCGCAACCGTATTAAATCTGACGCCGCCACATCACAATTGTCGGCATAAAATCCGGAAAGATATTCCAGCCGAAACTCTTCCAGCCCACTTACATCATACGGTTCCAATCTCTGAGAGGATTCATCGTTTAATCTTTTCGACGCGTCTAATGTAATCAGGCTAAAATCTCCCTCCGCCTCCCGGTAATAACGATACGTATGCTTGTGTTTTCCGCTGCCGACTTTGCCTTTCAGGTATTCCCTGTCGTAGCAATGAATGTCATAGAGCCAGAACGGAATATAGATCCCGCGCACCTGCTCAATCTTAAAATTCCGGATCTCCTTCGGGATAAAGAATCCCTTTGAAAGCCTCTCCCGGATCAGAGAAACAGCATTGTCCTGTGAGACGGAAAACGGAATCACATATCGCGGTCTTCTGGCTGATCCTGCCCTGTCAAAAATCACAGTCGGCTGCCCGCAATAAGCACAAAATGTGGAAACTTCCACATCATTGACATATATTTCCGCACCGCATGCAGTACAGATATAAACATTGCATTCCATCTGCTCGTCAAAAGACTCTGTTTCCCCCTGTGCAGATTCCACCCTGTCCTGTGGATACGGAATCTTCAGATCCGGCATCCCGTTTTCGCGGTTCTTAAACCGTATCGAGGTTTCCTCATCTCTATTATAACGTTCAAGCTCATAGCTTTCATAGAATTTTCCACAGCCGTTACATTTCATTTTCCCTGAATCGGGATCAAACGTCAATGCTGCACCGCAGCCTAAACAATCATATATCATATGCTTCCCTCCCATCTCTTTCTATAGGTGATTTTCCACATTCCTTAGAACATTTTTTTAAAACGGTGATTTTGAAATCTTATTCCGGGCATCCAGCATCCGGATCGGAGTATCTGAAAAATCCTCAGCCGTTCCCTTGGAATTGCCGATATCATTGGATCTGGACAGCAAAAATGCCGTAACGGCAAATCCAACCGCAAAACCAATGAAACATCCAAATATGATCGCGAGAAACAGTATCATGTCAATCCCCTCCCTGCCTGTCTTTTACATAGTTGTTTGTCTGTGCCAGAGACGTCAGCTCTGTACTGGTTTTTACGCCATCCATGATCGGTAATCCAATTGTAAGTGCAAAAGCCCCAAGTACAAAAAGAGCAATGATCGCTTTTACCAATTCCCAGCCCCCCTCTGATTGCATCATGGCATAGGAGAAGGCGATTCCTCCCACAGAAAACAGAGAGCCCAATATCCCCGTACAGGCATGCATCTTCTTTTTATCATACGGGAGTCCCGCAACCAGTTTTCCTGTCTGACCATTCACCAACACGGTGTACGGAAGTTCCTGATAGCGGAAGGTCAGAAACCATGCCGGGAACATCGCATACTCCGTCTTTTGTATTTCATGTTTTGGATCCTGCTTTATGATCTGGATATCCTGGGCCTTTACCGTCTTCGCTATCTCGGCCTCAAACATACGTTTCGCTCGATACAACGCATCGTCATTCAATAGTGACGCCATAGCATCACAATTGTCGGCGTAAAAACCGGAAAGATATTCCATCCGAAACTCTTTCAGCCCGCTTACATCATACGGTTCCAATCTCTGGGAGGATTCATCCGCCAATCTGATGGACGCATCTACCGTGATCCGCCTGAAATCTCCCTCCGCCTCCCGGTAATAATGATACGTACGCTTGTATTTGCCGCTGCCGACGACACCCTTCAGATATTCCCTGTCGTAACAGTGAATGTCATAGAGCCAGAACGGAATATAGATCCCGCGCACCCGCTCTATCTCAAAATCCCGGATCTCCTTCGGGATAAAAAATCCCTTTGAAAGCCTCTTCCGGATCAGGGAAACAGCCTGGTCCTGTGAGACGGAAAACGGAATCACATATTGCGGTCTTCTGGCTGAGCCCGCCCTGTCAAAGATCACATTCGGCTGCCCGCAGTACGCACAAAATGTGGAAACCTCCACATCATTGACATAGATTTCCGCACCACACGCCGTACAGATATAAACATAGCACTCCATCTGCTCATCAAAGGACTCTGCATTCTCCCGCACGGATCCCCCCCTGCCTTGTGGATATGAAATCTTCCGGTCCGGCATCCCGGTTTCACGGTTCCCGGACAGTGCCGAGGCTTCCTCCTCTCTATTAAAATGTTCAAGCTCATAGCTCTCATAAAGCTTTCCGCAGCTGCTGCATTTCATTTTCCCCGAATCGGGATCAAACGTCAATGCCGCTCCACAGCCTGAACAATCATATATCATATGTTTCCCTCCTATCCCTGCCTAAAGGTCTCGCATCGCCATCCCCAAAAACAGACCTGTCATAAAGTAACTACTCATGCGTTCGTATATCATAAGTTTATAATACTACGCGGCAATTGTAAAGTATAACGTAACTGCTCAGCACCTGCTGAGTAGTCACAGTATAACGTGTCCCTGTGCATAAAAAGAATGGCGCTTCCCAAAAGAAGCGCCTCCTTCAAAGTCTTTATCTTCATCCTCTCACAGCATCTCTACATCCACATTTTTCAGCAGGTCATTCTTCCACACAGAGGTGTCCTGCTCATCGATCACGTAAACCCGGTAGATCAGGACGCGCATCGACTCTCCGACCTGGATCGGCCGCCGCTCAAGGGAACTGTTCACCTTCAGGAACACGCCGTTTACCTCCAGTGTCAGCTCCAGCACACTGCCCCGGAAAGAAATATCACGGATCACACCCTGTTCGGTTGCCGGAATCAGCTCTTTAAACTTCCGGTTATCCGGCTTAAAGGCTTCTACAAACTCCGGACGGATCACAGCCTGCATCCCCGCCGGAAGCTCCGGAAAGCCCTGAAAACCCGCAAAGCTGTCAAGCACCACAGAGTTACCGATAAACTGCGCCACAAAGGAGGTGCGGGGTTTCTTGTAGATCTGCGCGGGCGCTCCCATCTGCTCCAGCCTGCCCTCATTGATGATAATGATCTCATCCGCGACCTCGACGGCTTCCTCCTGGTCATGCGTCACAAATATGCTGGTCACGCCCACCTTGTGTACCATGTCCTTCAGCCAGGTGCGAAGCTCCTTGCGCACCTTCGCGTCCAGCGCGGCAAACGGCTCATCCAGCAAAAGCAGGCCCGGTCCCGGTGCCAGCGCCCTCGCAAACGCCACCCTCTGCCTCTGCCCGCCGGAGAGCTGGTCCGGATACCGCTTCTCCATGCCGGAAAGCCCCAT
>CAMHJT010000065.1 GCA_946185495.1 uncultured Clostridiaceae bacterium
TTCGTCAGCTCACCAAGGACCGGCGTTCGCAAATAGCCCTCCGTTGTAAATAAACCATCCTCTGGAAGCCTGTGTACTGGAAGAGGATGTTTTTCGGACGGCTTCCTGAGGATGGTTCATTTACACTACGGGCACGCTTGCGCTTCGTTGTTCACGCAGCGGTACCAGGTTCGCAAATAGCCATCCGTTGTGAATCTGACAGGTAAAAATTAGAGTGAAGAATGGGGGTGGAAAAAAGAGAAGAGTTGTGATAGAATAGCGGGAGCGGAGCATGGTAACAGAGAGAAGAAGGTTATTATTCAGGCAGGACTGGATAAGGAATATGCAAGTATAGGAAAAAGAGGTATCAGCATGAGAATAGGATTGGATGTAGGCTCTACCACATTAAAATGTGTAGTATTGGATGATCACGATGAAATTGTGTACAAGGATTACCAGAGGCATTTTTCACAGATCACGGAGAAGACGGTAGGCATGCTTCAGGAGATTACGGAGAAGTTTCCGGATGAGAAGGAGATGAGCCTCTGCATATCGGGATCCGCGGGCATGGGAATTGCGGATGCACTGGGAATTCCGTTCGAGCAGGAGGTATATGCGACAAGGGTTGCGGTGAATAAGATGATTCCCGGAACGGATGTTGTGATTGAGTTGGGAGGAGAGGACGCGAAGATTCTGTTCCTGACCGATGGCCTTGAGGTCAGGATGAACGGTTCTTGTGCAGGAGGAACCGGCGCCTTCATTGACCAGATGGCTACGCTTCTGAATATGGAGGCAGGGCAGATGAATGAGGCTGCGAAACGCCATCAGAAGATCTATACCATCGCAAGCCGCTGCGGCGTGTTTGCCAAGTCCGATATCCAGCCGCTGCTCAATCAGGGCGCGCAGAAGGATGATATTGCTGCCAGTATTTTTTACGCGGTTGTGAACCAGACGATCGCGGGTCTGGCACAGGGGCGCGAGATTGAGGGAAAGGTGGTATATCTTGGAGGTCCGCTTACATTTTTGTCCGAGCTTCGGCAGGCGTTTGACAAGACGCTGAAGCTTGAGGGCTTCGCTCCTGAGAATTCCCTGTACTATGTGGCGATGGGTGCCGCGCTCAAAAAGGATGTCAGGGGATTTGACCTGACGGCTCTGAAAGAGAAGATATCCTCTTATACGGCGACGGGGGGATATGCATGCTGTAAGCCGTTGTTTAAGAACCAGGAGGAATATGACAGATTCGTGGAACGCCACAAAAAGAATTCCGACCATATCCGTCAGGTGGATGAGCTGGTGGGAGAGGTGTATCTGGGAATCGATGCGGGTTCTACAACCGTGAAGGCGGTTGTGATGGATGAAAACGCCAATATTCTTCGCTCTGAGTACCTGCCCAATGGAGGCAATCCGGTTCCGATCATCAAGAGCTTTCTGGAGAAGCTGTACGCGGATTATCCGGATATCCATGTCAGCGCCGCTGCTGTGACCGGTTACGGCGAGGAGATGATCATGAATGCCTTTGGCGTGGATTTTGGTATTGTGGAGACAGTTGCGCATTTTACGGCTGCAAAACAATTCCAGCCTGATGTTGATTTTATCATCGATATCGGCGGACAGGATATCAAGTGCTTCCAGATCAGGAACAATACCATTGACAATATTTTCCTGAATGAAGCATGCTCCTCCGGCTGTGGCTCTTTCCTGCAGACCTTTGCGGGCGCGCTGGGATATGGGATTGAGGATTTCGCGAAGCTTGGCCTGTTCGCGGACAAGCCGGTGGATCTTGGCTCCAGATGTACGGTATTTATGAATTCATCCGTGAAGCAGGCGCAGAAGGATGGCGCGACCGTCGAAAACATCTCCGCGGGATTGTCCATATCCGTGGTGAAGAACGCGCTGTATAAGGTTATCCGCGCTTCATCGGCGGAACAGCTTGGAGAGCATATCGTGGTACAGGGCGGTACCTTCTTAAACAATGCGGTTCTCAGGGCGTTTGAGCAGGAGATCGGGCATGATGTGGTCAGGCCGGAAATGGCCGGTATCATGGGGGCTTACGGCTGCGCCCTCTACGCGCGGGAGCACAGCACCGGCAAAAGCGGCCTGCTGGACGCGGAGCAGCTTGCCAGCTTCAAGCATGAGATTACTTCTACAACCTGTAATGGCTGCAGCAACCACTGCAAGCTGACGATCAATCTCTTTGACAACGGCAGGAGGTTTATAAGCGGAAACCGCTGTGACAAGCCGACTGCAAAAAAAGCAGAGGGTCCGAAATATGATCTCTATGATTACAAGCTGCGCCTGCTGGATGAGTACCGGCGTTCCAATATTCCGGAGGACCATGCCAAGGGGACGATCGGCATTCCGATGGGGCTTAATATGTACGAGCTGCTTCCGTTCTGGTATACGTTGTTTACCAGGCTGGGCTTCAATGTGGTGACCTCGCCCAATTCCAGCAGAAGCCTGTACTTAAGCGGACAGCACACGATTCCTTCGGATACGGTATGCTTCCCTGCCAAGCTGATGCACGGGCATATTGAAGCGCTGTTAAAAGAGAAGGTAGACGCGATCTTCTACCCATGCCTAAGCTATAATCTCGATGAGGGACTGGGGGATAACCATTACAACTGTCCGGTGGTTGCCTATTATCCGGAGGTGCTGGAGGGCAACGTGAAGGCACTTCGTGATGTGAAATTTATATATGACTATCTGGGCATTCACAGGAGAAAGGATTTTACCAAGCGCTTCCACGCGCTGTTGGAGAAGAATTTTGGAAAGATCAAGCTCTCTGATGTGATGATGGCGTGCAATTATGCCTATGCGGAGCATGAGAAGCACATGCAGCTCGTCCGTATGGAGGGAAGGAAATATCTACGGATCGCGAAGCGGGAACACAAGCCTGTGGTGATCCTGGCGGGCCGTCCATACCATCTGGATCCGGAGATCAATCACGGAATCAACAAGCTTATTACAGACCTGGGAGCGGTGGTCGTGACGGAGGATTCCGTATCCGATATGGCAAGGCATGTCGACACGAAGGTGCTGAACCAGTGGATGTACCACTCAAGAATGTACGCGGCGGCTCAGTATGTTGCGGATCAGAATGATCCGTCGCTGAATCTGGTACAGCTCGTATCCTTTGGCTGTGGCGTCGATGCCATTACGACAGATGAGGTCAGAAGGATTCTGGAGGAAAACGGCAAGATCTATACCCAGATCAAGATTGATGAGATTACGAATCTGGGCGCTGTGAAGATCCGTCTGCGGAGCCTGTTTGCCGCAACCGGACAGAAGGGAGGAACACAGGATGAGTGAGATGACAGTACAGCCAGCGGAGCTTACGGAGGACAGGGTGGAGTTTACTAAGGAGATGCGGAAGGAGTACACCATTTTGTGTCCGGATATGCTTCCCGTCCATTTCAAGCTCCTGCGCAATATATTTATCCAGCATGGATACCGTCTGGGACTTCTGAAAAATACGGGAAGGCGAGTGGTGGATACAGGATTAAAATATGTCCACAACGATACCTGCTATCCGGCCCTTCTGGTGATCGGGCAGATGATCAGCGCTTTGCAGAGCGGCAAGTATGATGTCAACAAGGTGGCGCTGATGATCACCCAGACAGGAGGAGGCTGCCGAGCGTCGAATTACATCCATCTTCTGCGAAAGGCGCTGAAGAAGGCGGGACTGGGGCATGTGCCGGTCATTTCCCTGAACCTGTCCGGATTAGAGAGCAACAGCGGATTCAAGCTTACGCTGGAGATGTTATATCAGGCGTTGATCGGGCTGACTTACGGGGATCTGTTCATGCTTTTGAAGAACCAGGTCCGGTCCTATGAGGTGAATAAGTGGGACGCGGATACGCTGATTGAAAAATGGGTAAAGGAGCTCTCAAGGCAGTTTCGCCAGAGAAAGGGATATTCTCCCAAGGGAATGGAGCGAAACATGAAGGCCATTGTCCAGGATTTTTCTAAAATTCCGCTGAATAAAACGGAGAAGACTAAGGTCGGCATTGTCGGGGAGATTTATGTGAAATACTCATCTATGGCCAATAATGATCTGGAGAATTTTCTGGTGGAGCAGGACTGCGAGGTAATGGTGCCGGGCGTGATGGGCTTTATGATGTTCAAGATCGACAACAGGATTGAGGATATTAACCTGTACGGAGGCAATCCCGCCAAGAAAAAGGTGGTGCAGGCACTGATGAGGTACTGTGAGATGCTGGAGCGGATCCTCTGTGATTCTGTCACGAAGTACAGTGATTTTACGCCGCCTGCGAAATACGCGCATATCAAGGAATCCGTCACGGGCGTGGTCGGCCTTGGCAACAAGATGGGAGAGGGATGGCTGCTCACATCGGAGATGCTGGAGCTTGCGGAGAGCGGCTACGGGAATATCATCTGTGCCCAGCCTTTCGGATGCCTGCCCAACCATATTGTGGGCAAGGGCATGATCCGCAAGGTGAAGGAGATCTATCCGCAGGCAAACATTGTGCCGATCGACTACGATCCGGGCGCGACGCGCGTGAATCAGGAAAACCGGATCAAGCTGATGCTCGCCGTAGCGAGGGAGGAGCAGTGATAGCATCTTCAGGATTGCAATTAAAGCAGACTCGAAACTGCCGGGAAGCCGATATTGGCATTATCAGCATATGATAGTTGATAATGTATAGCATAACTGATAAACAGAGAGGAATTTTGTGCAAATGCACGATTCCTCTCTGTTTTTTGTTGGAATGACATGTAAATGTGACTAGATTTTTTTGAATTCTTATGCTATAATTTTAAATAAATCTTTTGAAACGGGTGTCTGAAGGACAAAGCGTTTCAGTTTTGTACGGCACAAGAGAAAAGAAATAACAGACAACGGGAGGTGGTAGTATGGAGAATCTAACAAGAATCATACGCAAGAACGAGACAGCCCTGAAGATTGTGATCGCCCTGTCAGTGATCCGTATTCTGCTCAGCGTGCTGACGAGGAACAGAGTGGCCAGCAAGACAGCAGTGATCGTGCAGATCGTGCTGTGTGTCCTGATGATAGTTGGAAGCATTGTCATGTACAATGTCGCGTCACACCAGAATTTTATACGGTTCGTGATCGTTGGAGGATATATTGTGATCGCTTCCATTTCTGTATTTAATCATGACAATCTGTACAATATGATACTGTTCTGTGTACTGATCTGCGTGACGATGGTCTATTTGGAAGAGGGCTTTATAGTCTTGAACTCTATCATTATAGAAGTGATATTGATTGTCAAGACGGTGCTCATGTTTATGGGCGGCGAAGGGGATATGGGACAATCCTGGTTTACGGCAGCGCTTTTGTTCGGTGTGATGTCCTTCTGCCTTTACCAGATCACGGGCAGTGTGGTCAGGTCGCAGCAGACAGACCAGCAGGAGATTACCTATCACCTGCAGTATCAGGAGGAGATTACAGATAATATGGTGAAGGTGGTACAGAACGGAAACCGCCATATTGGTTCTCTCCAGTCCAAGCTGAATAATTTCCGGGGCGCGACGGATGAGGTTGCGAGAAGCGTGGACGCGATCTCGCAGGGCGTTACCGAGACGGTCCGCAATATGCAGAGCCAGAATGAGATGACCTCTCAGATCAGCAAGATCATTGACCATCTGCTGGAAGTGAAGGATGATACGATTGAATCGGCTAACCGCGCGGTAGACGCGACGGAGTCCGGCGGGGAACTGGTAGGACACCTCAAGGAGAAGTCTGACGCGATCGTGCTGGCTAATCAGCGCGTGGCTGAGGTTGCGCATGAGCTGCAGGATAAGATTGTATCCGCGGAAGAGATCATCCAGATTATTTACCAGGTATCCACACAGACGAACCTTTTGGCGCTTAACGCCTCCATCGAGGCAGCCAGGGCCGGGGAGGCAGGACGCGGTTTCTCGGTAGTGGCGGATGAGATCCGGAAGCTGGCGGACAATACCAAGCAGTCCATTGACAAGATCACGGACCTGCTGCAGGGAGTGACAATGCTGGCCGGACAGACCTCGGACCTGGTAATGCATTCCGTACAGGCGTCAGATGAACAGTCTTCTTATATCGATCAGGTAACAGGTTCCTTTACAAGCATTTCGCGAGTTGTGGATGTACTGCATAACAATATGGAGAGCCTGGACTCCCTGAGCAATGAGCTGCATGAGAGCAATAATGTCATTATCGACAGCGTACACAACCAGCAGGCGGCCAGCGAGGAGATTGCTGCGAACGCGCATTCATCCGCAGACCTGAGCCAGAGCAATCTGGATGATCTCGGAGAGGTGATCGGGGAACTGAATCAGATCGCGCAGATCATCGGCAGCCTGAAGAAGATGGAGGGCATGCAGGAAGCATTCAGGAAGGCGGAGGCAGCTGATGCCGAGAAGGAGGAAGCAGAAGCTGCGTACTCTGAACCGGAGGAGGCTCCGGAGGAAGAACTGGAAGAGGAGGCCTTAGAGGACGGCGATCAAGAGATCGAAGAAGAGGCGCCTCAGGAGATGGATGAGAATACGGATATGCCCGAGGAGACTCCGGAGTTTGGAGAGACCACGGGTGATGACTGGGGCCAGCCGATAGAATAGGCTTGATGCAGTACGGAAGGAAGATGAGGATGGGGGCATATGAGGATCAGAGGTACCATTATGAAGGACAACCGGTGGCAGCGGGAGGAGACGGTCAGCATTGAGGATACGGGGCTGTCGAGAACCCGCAAGGTTTATCAGGCACTGGATGAGATCTGTTATGCGCTTGACCTGGCGGTTCCAATCTGGTTGGACGCGAACAAGAAGGAGTTTATCCGGCATGCAAGAACCAGATTTAGAAAAGACAACTTTATCGAATACATTCCCTTTGACTATCTGGATTTTCAAGTAATTGAAGAGGATTGGTAGCTACCTGGCAACAGGGTGGGCAGGAGATTTGCAAGAAAATTTCCTGCCCTTTCTTTTTTACAGGGAAAGCTTTCAGGCGGCCTAAAAACGGACAGAACATGGCTTAGGAGCATTGTTTGTACTTTTTTAAGACGGGATCATCACATTTTCGAAACAGGACTATCACATTTTTGAAACAGGGCCATCACATTTTTGAAACAGCAGTATCACATTTTCGACACAAAAGCTTGTTAGGATTACAACCATAAGATAACAACAGCGTTGAGTAACTGCAGGACAGCCGCAGGCTGAAGGCAGCTGCTTATACAGGGATAGAAAAGGAGGTTTTGGATATGGATCACGAAATGGATAAAAGAAATGAAGGGCAGGATACAGGATATAGCAATGAGGGAACCGGATTTTCGCATTCAGGAGAGGAAATAAAAAGGGAGGCGTATTCACCGGCAGGTGAAGACATGGCTGAGCGGACGCAGGACAGCCAGTCGCAAACCAGCCAGGAGCGCACAGGATCAGAGAGTTCTTTCTCATCAGAAAATGATGTCCATGAGGTGAGAAGGGAGAATGCTGCAGACAAGGATGTTCGCGAGATCAGGCCACAGTCGTATGGCACAGTAACGAACGGACAGGAATACAGGCCGCAGGAGAACGCTTACAGCTATACACAGCCGCGGCAGACGGAGATTGTCAGGAGCGGATACAATGCGCAGCAGGGAAGCGCTTACGGCAATCCTTATATGCAGGCGAATGGATATGGGCAGGGCTATCCGAACGGGGCGGCAGCGGGAGCTTCCTATGAAGAGCCGGCACAGCCGGAGAGAAAGAAAAAAAAGGTAAAGAAGGCTTCCAACGGCAAAGCAAAGAAAGCGGTGAAGTTTGTGGCGACGGCAGCGGCGTTTGGATTGATCGCGGGAGGCGTCATGGTTGGCGTCAATACGGCAGGCAACAAGCTGCTGGGCAATCACAGCGTAAAGAAGGGACAGGAGATCGCGACAGTTGTGACTTCGGAATCCGGCAGAAAGAGCAGCGCGAGCAGTGTGGCAGATGTGGCGGAGGAGGTTATGCCCTCGATTGTTTCCATCACGAATACCTCTGTACAGACGGTACGTTCCTGGTTCCAGTCCTATGAACAGGAGGTCAGCGGATCAGGATCCGGCATCATTATCGGACAGGATGATGAGCATATTATGATCGTGACCAATAACCATGTAATTGAGGGTGCCAAAGAGCTGACTGTGGCGTTCTGCAATGAGACTGCGGTGGAGGCAACCGTAAAGGGCGCTGACGCAACGATGGATCTCGCGGTAGTTACAGTTGACACGAAGGATGTGGATGAGGAGACATTGAAGGCCATCAAGGTGGCGGCAATGGGGTCATCAGATGATCTGAGAGTCGGGGATTCTGTTATCGCCATCGGCAACGCGCTGGGATATGGGCAGTCCCTGACCGGCGGTTACGTCAGCGCACTGAACCGCGAGGTTGAGATGGAGGATAAGACCATGACGCTGCTTCAGACAGATGCGGCGATCAATCCCGGTAACAGCGGCGGCGCGCTTCTGAATGAGAAGGGAGAGGTTGTCGGAATCAACACCGTAAAGTTTGTGGACAGCACGGTTGAGGGCATGGGATACGCGATTCCCATCTCCACAGCTATTCCGATCATCAATGACCTGATGAATCAGGAAGTGATCGAAGAGAATGAACAGGGTTATCTCGGCATTCAGGGCAATACGATCACCGATTCCTACGCGAAGGATTTCAATATGCCGAAGGGTATTTATGTTGTGAAGATCCTTGCGGATTCCCCGGCAGATGACTGCGGATTGAAGGCTGGCGATATCATCACCAAGTTTGCGGGTAGAAATGTGAGCAGCATGGAAGGGCTGCAGAGCATTCTCGCGAATAAGAAGGCCGGTGAAGAGGTTGATATGGTGATCCAGCGAAACAACCAGAAGGGTGAATATGAAGAGGTAACACTGACAGTTACCCTGGGCGCAAAGAAGGATATGCCGGAGAACGAAAAGAAGACGACGAAGAAGGAGAGCAAGGAGACAGAGGAACAAGAGGAAGAGCTTCCGGAGCAGGAAGAGAAACAGCAGGGAAGACAGTTTATGTCACCGGAGGATTTCTTCGAGTTCTTTGGATATTAAATCGCTGTGCGTACAGTCGGGCAGTCAAAACTGAAAATATAGTGAGATCAGCGGGCGGGCATTTCAATATGCCGCCCGCTTTTTCTGTGTATCTGAAAAAAAACAAAAAAAATATTGACTGATGGTCATTTTTATGTTATAGTATCAACAGTAAGAAATGACTAAAGTTCATTTTTTGAAAGGAGAGATACAAAATGTTAGCAGTTGGCAAATGGATTACGAGGCATAAGGCATTGATCATCGTGTTCAGCATTCTTCTGATCATACCTTCCGTGATCGGCATGATCAAGACCAGAACAAACTACGATCTGCTGAGTTACCTGCCGAAGAGCCTGGAGACGGTGAACGGACAGGATGTCATGGTGGATGAGTTTGGAATGGGCGCGTTTACCATGGTGATCGTGGAGAACATGGATATGAAGGATGTCAGCGCGCTGAAGCAGGAAATCGAGGGCGTGGATCATGTCACCGATGTTCTGTGGTATGACAATCTGATGGATATCTCAGTTCCTGTCGAGATGCTTCCCAAGGAACTGCAGGAGATGCTTTTCAATGGGGATGCGACAATGATGATCGCGCTGCTGGATGACACAACCTCAGCGGATAATTCGATGCAGACGATCACGAACCTCAGGAAGCTGGTGGGAGAGAGATGTTTCCTGTCTGGCATGACCGGACTAGTCACGGATATCAAGGATCTGGCGCTTAAGCAGATTCCAATCTATGTGGTGATCGCGGCTGTCTGTACACTGATCGTGCTGATCATCACGATGGATTCCCTTGCGACACCGTTTATCTTTTTGGGAGGAATCGGGCTGGCGGTTTTATACAATCTGGGAAGCAATTACTTCCTCGGAGAGACCAGCTACATCACGACAGCGCTGACAGCGGTTCTTCAGCTGGGCGTGACGATGGATTACTCCATTTTCCTGCTGGAGAGCTACAGGACCAACAAGGAGAAATATCCGGGAGAGAAAGAGAGGGCTATGGCCCATGCGATCTCGAATACCTTCCGGTCAGTGTGCGGAAGCTCGCTGACGACGGTGGCAGGCTTCGCTGCTCTATGCGTGATGACCTTTGCACTTGGCAGGGATCTTGGAATTGTTATGTCCAAGGGTGTTATCATCGGCGTAATCGTATGTGTCACCCTGCTGCCCTGTCTGATCCTTGTATTCGATAAATGGATTGAGAGAAGATCCCATAAGGAGCTGCTACCCTCCTTCCATAAGCTTTCAGATTTCATCATCCGGTTCAGGTGGATCGGAATCCTGGTGTTCGCGATCGGGATTGTGCCGGCGGCTTACGGCAACAACCATGTATCGATTTATTACAATATCGATACCGGCCTTCCGGAGGATATTCCTTCCACAACCGCTAATCAGAAGCTGGAAGAGAAATTTGACATGAATGTCATGCATATCGTGATGCTGCCATCCGGGCTGGATTCAAAGGTGAAATCGCAGGCCATCAGTGAGATGGAGGATGTCGATGGCGTGAAATGGGTGATCGGAATGAACTCCTTCCTGGGAGCAAATATTCCGGAATCCATGGTTCCGAAGAAATACAAGGATATGTTGACGAGCGAGCATTATGAGCTGATGTTTATCTGTTCCAATTATAAGACGGCTACCGATGAGGTGAATGACCAGATCGCGCAGCTTAACCAGATCGTCAAGAAAGTGGATCCGTCCTCTGTAGTCATCGGTGAGGCTCCGTTGACGAAGGACCTGATGGATGTCACCAACGTGGATCTGAGGAGAGTGAGCATTTTGTCCATCGCAGCCATTTTCATTATTATCATGATCACGTTTAAGTCCGTTTCCCTTCCGGTGATACTGGTATCGGTAATCGAATTTGCAATCTTCATCAACATGGCGGTTCCGTATTACAGCCATATTTCGCTTCCATTTGTGGCGAGCATTGTAATCGGAAGTATCCAGCTCGGTGCGACAGTGGATTACGCGATCCTGATGACAAGCCGTTACCACAAGGAACGGATGAACGGAAAGACGAAGGAGGAGGCGGTATCCATTGCGCACAAGGCTTCCATCAAGTCGATCATCATCAGCGGCTCCTGCTTCTTTGCGGCGACCTTCGGCATTACGCTGTATTCCAGCATAGACATGATCGCTTCAATCTGTACGCTGCTGGCGAGGGGCGCTGTGGTCAGCGTAATCGTGGTGGTGAGCATTCTGCCTGCCATGCTGTGGATTTTTGACGGAGTGATCACAAGGACGACCTGGGAGCTTCGGCATGTGTCCGGGGGTAATCAGAAAAAGAATACACAGGTCAAGGCGTGAGCGCATAGCCCCGCAAGGGGAATGGGAATTTCAGAAGAAGACCTGGGGTTTGGCTGTCATATGAATTTGCAGGCAACAGGTTTTGCTGTAAACATAGAGTTTGAATGATATCAGAAATAGGAGGAATGTATCATGAAATATGGAAAGAAAATTTGCGCTGTTTCATTAAGTGCGGCAATGCTGCTCTGTACAGGAATGGGGAATACGGCTCTGGCGGCTGATCCTGTAGAGAAGGAGGAGACGGTATATATTAACGCGGAGGCAGATGGAACCGTAGATCATGTGACGGTTTCCGACTGGCTCAAGAATGTGTCCGGAAAGGGAGAGCTTTCAGACGTTTCCAATCTGAAGGATATCAAGAATGTCAAAGGGGATGAGACCTTTGAGCAGAAGAATGATGGAAGCATTGTCTGGAAGACGGACAATAAGGATATCTATTATCAGGGCACAACGGATGAGAAGCTGCCAGTCGGCGTCAGCATTACTTACAATCTGGACGGGAAGGAAATATCTCCATCGGAGCTTGCGGGCAAGAGCGGCAAGCTGACGATCACGATTCACTATAAGAATGACGCCTCCTATGAGGATGAGATCGACGGGGAAAAGACAAAGCTGAATACGCCGTTTCTGATGGCTTCCGCTTTGATCCTGCCGGTAGATCAGTTTAAGGATGTAACGGTCACACAGGGCAAGCTGGTGTCAGAGGGAACCAATCAGATTCTAGTCGCTTACGGTATGCCGGGACTTTCCAAGAGCCTGAACCTGACCAGTGACATGAAGGAGCAGATGGATAAGAAGCTGAGTGATACGGTGGTTGTGACTGCGGATGTGGAGGATTGTTCCCTGGGTTCGATCTATACGGTGGCCACTTCCGATGAATTTACAGACATCAAGCTTGAGGATGACAGCGATATCCGTGATGTGGAAAAGGCGGTGAACGACCTGGCTGATGCGACGGATGACCTGCTTACCGGATCACAGGATCTTTCCAAGGGATTGAATACGCTGGAGGAGAGCTTTGACAAATACGCAAAGGGTGTTTCCGATGTGAAGAAGGGCGCTTCCGATCTCGCGGAGGGTGCAGGCAAGCTGAAGGATGGCATTACAAAATATACGGACGGCGTGAAATCCCTGTCAGAGGGCACCAGCCAGTATGTGAGCGGCGTGCAGAGCCTGTCCGCAGGCGTGAACAGCTATGTGGAAGGGGAGCAGCTCATTGCCGGAGGCATGAATGAACTGTATGAGAGCACGAAGGAATTCCCGGCGAAGTACAGCAAGTTCTCAGAGGGGCTTTTGGGCTATATCAATGGCGTGAACCAGATCGTGAATCCGGATAATACGAAGGCGCTGGCAAATGGCTCCGCGCAGGTGTCCGGAGGAATTCAGACGGTCAACGCGGGACTTGCTCAGCTCAAGGCGGCGGTAGACGCGCTGATCGAAACAGGCGTGAACCTGACTGACGAGCAGAAGGCGGCATTGACTGGAGTATCAGACGGCATTGCGGGACTGTCGGCAGCAACATCTTCTGACTCTGCCCTGGGGCAGGGCGCGGCTGCAATCGCGGCGTCCCTTTCTACGCTGAATGACAAAGCTCCGGAGCTTGTACAGGGTGGCGAGAGCATTAAGGAAGCCAGTGGTGCGATCGGGGACGGCATAAGCGGAACCGTAGCCGGAATTGGGGAGCTCTCCAAGGGCGTGCAGAAATTAAGCGAGAATAACGAGGCGCTTGTCTCAGGCGCGGCAACCCTGAACAAGAAGGGAGAGGATCTGGCGGCAGGCGCAGGCACGCTTTCCAGCAACAGCAAAATGCTGGCCAGCTCGGCGAAGAAGCTTTCCAATGGAGCGACAAAACTCAGCAAGGGAACCAACAAGTTAAACAGCGCGACAGCAGATGTCAGCAGCGGCGTGGAGAAGCTTTCCGACGGATCTGTTGACCTGTTTGAGGGAATGCACAAGTTCAAGCTGGAGGGTACCGGCAAGCTGCAGAGCAAGTATAACGATACGATCAAGACAGTTGTAGACAGATTCCGTTCTTTGTCGGCAGACGCGGACTCTTACAAGTCATTTTCAGGAATTGCGGATGGCATGGAAGGAAAGGTAAAATTTATCTTCCAGACAGAGGGCGTTTCTGAGAAGGAATAAATTCTGCAACAGGTCTTTAGGTACCGCAGGAGGTTTACGATGGGTAAGGTTGAGGAGAACAAACGGATTAAAAAGGATGCGATCGTGAATTCTGCTTTTACGCTGTTCATTCAAAAAGGGATCAACGATACTTCCATAGCGGATATCATGAAGCAGGCAGAGCTTGCGAAGGGAACCTTTTATCTCTATTTTAAGGATAAGTTTGAGGTAAGGGATTATCTTGTGAGGAAGAAGGCCGCCCAGATTTTTGAAAACGCAAGACAGGAGCTGGAACAAAGCGCTGCGGTTTATTTCCAAGAACTTAAGCTGGGGGATCTTCCGGCACGCGATCAGGACGATGCCCGGTGAAAACGGCGTGAGCGCGGGAGAATTTATACAGGAGCTGTTCCTGAAGACGGAGCATCCGATCAGAAATCCTGAAATGCTGATGTTCATGATTATCGAGCTGGTGAATTCAACTGCACACAATGTCATCCTGTATCAGCAGCCGGTGGAGCTTCCGGAGCTGAAGGAAGAGCTGTATCCGGTGATACGGCAGATGATCCAGAATTTCACCTGATTCATTTTTGAAAAATATTTCTCCGGCATTTGCCCCGGGCGGGTAAGTGCCGGAGATTTTTTTTGCCGCCGGGCGGAAGGCTGATTTCTGTGATTTCAGTCTTGAAAAAACCATAGAATTAAATATAATAGAGTAATAGCTGCAGTTGGAAAGACGGGTGGGAATCAGTTTGAGATAAGGCGGGACATCGCGGAAAGAGAGGAGTGAAGGGATTGTTTCAAATTTTAGGATTTGCGAAAAAACAGTGGTATGTGATGGT
>CAMHJT010000066.1 GCA_946185495.1 uncultured Clostridiaceae bacterium
GGTTGAATGTGTGAGAGGCATATCATTTTTAGATTGTGGCAGCGCAAAAGATATGGTATACTGGATATTATTTAACTCAGAAACAGGATTGTCATGCTGGGAAAGGAAGGGATGTATATGACAAGAAAGAAATGGAAACGCCTGACAGGAGGAATCCTGCTGGCGGCAGTCTGCGTGCTTGCTCCGTCAGGCACGGGAAGCGTAAGGGCGGCGGATGAGTCGGTCCTTGATCCGCTGGTGTTAACAGAGGACAAGGTGGTATCGGGTAACCTGCAGATCATGAAGAACGGCTCCATCGACTTAAACGGCCATACGCTGGAGGTGCAGGGAAACCTCCTGCAGACGATCGGCGTGATGAACATTAACGGCGGTTCCCTGATCGTCAATGGAGATTACCGTATTCAGACGACATCGGATGATACGGAGGACGGGTATAACTGGACCAAAGCTTCTCTTGTGATGGCAAAGGAGGAGGATTCCGTTCTGGTAAAGGGAGGCTTTTATACCTCCAGTGAGGCAAATGATTATGCTGAGCCGGATAATGTGTACACGGCTGGTACCCTGGAGGTAAAGGGAAACTTTATGCAGATCTGCCATATCTATGGCAAGAAAGCGTTTCAAGCCGCGGGCACGCAGGTAATCCTTTCCGGAACAGATAAGCAGGTGGTTCATTTTGACAACCCCCATGATTCTTATTTTTACGATCTGGTTCTGAAAAACAGCGATGTGGTGGTGGAGACGCCGATGAGCGGATGGAAGCTGACAGAGGATCTGAAGTTTGCCAACGGGCTTCCCCAGGGAATCTATGGCACGCTGGATCTGAACGGCCACAAGATGGAGGTCGGCGGGGACATGCTCCTCGGAGATAAAGACTGCAGTAATTTTGAAATCTGGGGCAACTTAAAAGTCAATGAGGGAGAACTGATCATTGACGGCCATCTGCTGCAGGAGGCAGGTGTTGCAGATATCGGAGGCGGCCTGCTGTCTGTGGGCGGTGATTACCGTATTCAGAGGAGAAGCTCTGATTCAAAGGATGGATATGACTGGACAAAAGCCAGCCTTGTGATGGACGGGGAAGAGGATGTGGTACAGGTAGACGGCAGCTTCTACACCTCCAGCGAGGCAAATGACTATGATGAACCGGATAATGTATTTTCCGCCGGAGTGATGGATATCGGCGGAGATTTCCGCCAGGTCTGCCATATTTACGGCAAGAATGCCTTTCCGGCAACGGGCACACAGGTCTGCCTGCGGGGTGAGGGACAGCAGAGGGTCAGCTTTGAAAACCCGTATAATTCTTATTTTGCAGATCTGGTACTGGAAAATGAAAATGTTATCGTTGAGTCACCGATGAGCGGATGGAAGCTTTCCACGGATCTGGTGTTTGGCAACGGCCTTCCGAACGGCATTTATGGAAATATGAACCTGGCAGGCCATTCCATGACGGTCAACGGGGATATGAAGCTTGGCGATAAGGACTGCGGAGACTTTCAGATCTGCGGTAATATGTCTCTTGCGGGAGGAGAACTCAAGATCGCAGGGAACCTTCTGCAGGAAAACGGCACGATGGAGATCGGAGGCGGTAAGATGTCTGTGGGCGGTGACTACCGCATCCAGAAGCAATCCGCTGATTCGGAGGATGGCTATGACTGGTGCAAGGGAAGCCTTGTGATGACGAAGGACAAGGATTTCGTTTCCATCGGCGGCAGCTTCTATACCTCCAGCGAGGCGAATGATTACGCAGAACCGGACAATTTATTGACGGCGGGCCTGATCGAGCTTGCGGGCGATTTTTCCCAGGTTAAGCATATTTACGGCGCGAAGGCTTTCCCGGCAGCGGGCACGACGGTGAAGCTGGTGGGAACGGAAGTACAGAATATTTATTTTGACAGCCCGTATGATTCCTATTTTTCCAATCTGACCACAACCAACCCCAAGGTACAGTTCAACAGCATGATCAAGGGCTGGAAGCTTACCGAGGACACGGTCTTTGGCATGGGAATGGATAAGGGAACCTGTGGAAGCTTTGATCTGAACGGAAAGAAGCTGACGATCACAGGAAATGTGACGGCAGGAGATTCCAGCTGCGGGGATGCTGAAATCTTTGGAAATATAAATATCAACGGAGGAGCATTGGACATTTCAGGCCATCTGCTGCAGGAGGCCGGACAGATGAAGCTTGGCGGCGGAAAATTATCCGTCGGAGGAGATTACCGGATCCAGAAACGGTCGAACGATACGGATGATAAATATGACTGGTGCAGGGCAAGCCTTACAATGGACAACCCGGCGGATGTGTTGAAGATCGGCGGCAGCTTCTATACCTCCAGCCAGGCAAATGATTACGCGGAGCCGGACAATGTATTGACAGCGGGCCTGATCGAGCTTGCAGGAGATTTCTACCAGATCAGACATATCTATGGCTCGAAAGCATTTCCCGCGGAGGGTACGGCGGTAAGGCTTGTGGGAGAGAACGTACAGAAGATTTATTTTGAGGATCCCTACAAGTCCTATTTTTCCAACCTGACCACAACGAATCCCAATGTAAGCTTCGAGAGCATGATCAAGGGATGGACGCTCACGGAGGACACAACCTTTGGCATGGGAATGGAAAAGGGAACCTGCGGCAGCTTTGATTTAAATGGCAAGAAGCTGACAATAACGGGAAATATGGTAATGGGAGATACGGAATGCGGGGATTTTGAGAACTTTGGCAGTGTAAATATCAATGGAGGAACCCTCAGTATTTCCGGATGGCTGCTGCAGCAGGCCGGTGAGATGAAGCTTGCAGGCGGTGAACTGTCTGTGGGAGGAGACTACCGGATCCAGAAGCGGTCTGCAGATTCGGAGGATGGCTACGACTGGTGTAAGGGAAGCCTTGTGATGGACAATGCGGCAGACAGGGTAAAGGTTGACGGCAGCTTCTATACCTCCAGCGAGGCAAATGACTACGCGGAGCCGGACAATGTGCTGACGGCCGGCGTGATGGAAATTAACGGAAACTTTTACCAGATCAGGCATATTTATGGCTCCAAGGCGTTTCCGGCGAAGGATTCCCACAAGGTGATCATGAAAGGAGAGGGCAATACCGTTCTGAATGTATCCTTTGAGAATTATCCGGATTCCGGCTTTGCAAACCTGCAGCTTACCAGGGATCCCTCTTACTATAAGTTTACGCCGGAAACCTGCTGGAAAAACCGTATGGTGGGCGCTGTAGAAGAACAGCCGACATCGGAGCAGCCGACGTCAGAGCAGCCAAAGACGGAACAGCCGACATCAGAGCAGCCAAAGATTGAGCAGACAACGTCAGAACAGCCAAAGACAGAACAGCCAAAGACCGAGCAGCCAAAGACGGAACAGCCAAAGACGGAACAGCCGAAGACGGAGCAGCCGAAAACGGAACAGCCAAAGACCGGGCAGCCGGCGAGCCAGTTCGCGATCACCTTTGACGCTAATGGAGGCACGGCTTCGACACTGCTTGCCAATATTAAGGCAGGAAACGTTTACGGCACCCTTCCGGAAGCGAAGAGAAAAGGCTATGAATTTAAGGGATGGTATACAAAGAAGAGCGGCGGAGTGAAGGTCACGGAAGCTACCGTTGCAAACGCGAACGCTACCGTTTACGCACAGTGGAAAAAGATCTCGGTTGGCAAGGGAAAAGTTACCAAAGTGAAAGCAGGTTCCAAATCCTTTACCGTGACCTGGAAGAAGATTTCCGGCGTGGACGGGTACTGCATTAAATATTCCCTGAAGGCCAACATGAAGGGCTGCAAGACAAAATATGTGTCTGACTCCAGCAAGAGTGCAACCATCAAGGGATTGAAGGCAAAGAAGAAATATTATGTCGAGGTGTGCGGATATAAGCTGGACGCTGCCGGGGAAAAGGTAATCGGAAAATCCAACAAAAAATCTGTCACAACCAAAAAATAAAACATTGTGACAACAGGATGTTATTTCGGGAGGCGATGAAAGAAGGGACTGCAGGAATGCAGTCCCTTTTTACACATTGATGAAGACAGATGAGGGAGGTTTTTCAAGGAAAATGAAAGAAGATAGCTGCCGTGTACAAGATATATCATGATTTCTCATTTGTCAGGGGAGGATTCTGATATAATTTGCGTTCAATATATCCTTTTTTCTTGATCAGATATTTTGCGACGGGGGATTCATTGTCTGTTACCAGGGATAATGCTTCCTCTATGATTTCAAGCTGGTCAAATAAATAATTGTTGATTTCTTTTTCGTTTGTTTGCATACGCGCATGATCTCCTTTTTCTTTATATCGAATAGCATGATTATAACGCATCATAGAATGTTTTTCAATTATGGAAGGCATCTGAAAATAAGTAATAGTTTAACCTTTGACTAGTCTATTGCATACCGTACGGCTCCCGTCGGATAGTTCATTTACACTCCGGGCACGAGCTAAAGCATACCTTCGAACTAGGCTTGCCCTGCGCCTTTGGCTTGGGCTCGCCAAGGTCTCAGGCATTGCGCTTAGTTGCTCACGCAGCGGTACTAGGTTCGCCTCCTTCGTCAGCTCACCAAGGACCGGCGTTCGCAAATAGCCCTTCGTCGTAAATAAACCATCCTTTGGTAGCCTGTGTATTGGCTGAAGGGTAAACTGTTACAGTACAGAAAAGATAACAGTCACCCTTGACGTATTCGATAAAATATAATATGTTAAATAAAAGAACACAACAGAGAAAATGGTGGATGGATACATGAAAAAAGCAGCCTACGAGGAGATCGTGTCAGGAAAAAAGTTCACAACCTATCAGGAGGAAGCCGACTACATCCTGTCCCTGATCCGTGAGGAGAAGATCCGGCCGGTTAAGAGCTCTCCAAAGAACGGGAAATCTCCCGCGCTGCATAAGAGTTACTGGCTGCTTACCCCGGACACAGACACTTCGCAGTATGCAGAAGAATTACGGTGTACAGTCAGTACGTGGATTGACATCGACTATTACCTGAACCATATCGATACCTATATCCGGGAACGCGAATTTGTCATCGCGTTGAGCGACTATCTGGACCGGAGCAGGGAACATCTTTCGGTCTGTATTTCGGAAAATGAACGAAGCTTTGAAATCTGGAAAAAGGAGAAATTCCTGTCCGGAAAGTCCCATGGCGGAGTATCCGCGGGAGATGTGCTGAAGCATTGCGGGCTTACGAAGGAATTTTTGAATACCTACCGGACAGCGGAGCCGCTGGCGTATTATACGAATTTCAGGGAGACGCCGCAGAAGCTGTTGATATCAGAGAATTTGGATCCCTTTTACAGTATGCGCAGGCATCTGCTTGGCGGACATGAACGGATCTGTGGGATGCGGATCGGAACATTGATCTACGGAGGAGGCAAACGGATCGCGAGGGCGTTTGATGATTTTGAGGTTTTCGCGGAGCCGTATATGCTGGGACATACGGGTCATTCCCGTACACAGGAGAATCAGTTTCTCTATGTGGGTGATCTGGATTATGAAGGGATCGGAATTTATGAGGGCCTGGCGGACCGGCAGCGGGAACGGAGGGCTATCGAGCCCTGCATGGAGATATATGACCGCATGCTGGATAAGGTGACAGAAGGCTGCGCAGGCAGCATGGAGTTGGATGAGAGGATACGGGCGCTTCCGGAGATGAAGAATCAGAACAGGATCGACATTACCGGGTTTGCTTCCCATTTTACGGATACAAGAAGGGATATATTAGAGAAAATACTAATGACCGGCAGGTATGTGCCGCAGGAGATCCTGTCTGTCATGGATTACGAAAGAGGGTAAGCGCATGTACTATGATTTTTTGAAAGATTTTCCAAGGAGAATGAAAAATGTAGGCCTGTACGCTACCCTTATACAGAATATCATATTAAAGACGAGCTGGAATAAATATTACATGGTCAAGGCGGACGAGCAGATCAATGTTGTTTTTTCAGTTCTTCTTTTTATTATGGAAAAATCTCTGCGGGACGATTTTTGTACCCTGGATGATATTGCGGTCTTTCTGGATGATCTCAACAGCTCTTATTATCTGAAGCCCTTAAGCTTTGACGAATGCAGGACCATGGGGGATTTTATCGTCAATGCGATCCTTTCCAATGACGGAAAGATCATGCAGTTTGACGGGTATGATTATGACCAGAAGGCATACCATATCGTCAATATCCGTTATGTGATGAATAAGGTGGTCTACATTGACGGGGATGTGCGGCGCACCTCCTATCTGCTGACCGAGGACGGGTATAACCTGCTGCTTTCCACGCTGGAGGTGGAGAATAACCTCCGGTTCACGATTCAGGAGATGATCTTCCGCCTGCATCTGGAAAAGCAGAGCTATGACAAGGCGGCACAGGACATCAGGGAGCTGTTTAACCAGATGCGGATCCAGCTTCGAAAAATCGATGCTGCCATGATCAATATCCGGCGGAATGCCCTGAGCTTTTCCGTCACGCAGTATGAGGAGATCTTAAATGAAAATATGGATATGGTGATGGATACCAAGTCCAAATTTGAAAATTACCGGGAACTGGTGGAAGAACGGCGGGCGGAACTGGAAGAGATTCATTTTAACATTCAAAAGCTGAGCAGGGAGGATGAGGAAAAGCTTGCCAATCTGAAGATCATCAGCGGCTATCTGAGCCAGACGATCGATGAACACCAGAAGATTTTGTCCAGCCATTTTGACCTCAAAGATCTCTATACCAGAGAGCTTGAGAACCTGTCCATCGTGTCCATGGTGAAGCGGTTCCCATTGCGGACGGAGGTATATGATGAGATTTTAAAAGATCCCGGATCGTTAGACAGGCTGCATTATTTTCTCTCTCCGCTTTTTAACCAGGATGTGGAACAGATCTACAATCCCTCGGCGGCGCTGACCCTGCAGCGGCCTGCAAGGAAAAAGAGGGAGGAGGATACGACCGAGGATATTGATTTTGATGAACAGGCATGGGAGGCAGAGCAGGAACGGAAGCGGGCACAGGCGGAAAAACGGTACGCGGGCTGTCTGTCTTTCCTGTTAGAGAGAGCGATTGAGAATGAAGAGGTGACACTGGAGGAGATTGAAAAAGAAATATCGGAGGATGACGCGAAGAAGGAGCAGCTGATCCCGTCTATCGGCGTATTCAAAGAGGTGATGGTGGAGCTTATTAAGTACAGGGTGTTGGACATTGCGGCCCTGCAGGAGGAGAGAAGGTCAAGCTTCGGGGACAGCTCCGCAGTGTTTGAGGTAAACCGGATGGTACTTGACCTGTTAGAGCAGATGGATTCTGAAAAGAGCATCGCGCATATCCTGATCGAGAAAGAAGGAGAGAAAAAAATCGTTTTTTCCGGCATAGCGGACGGGGAGGGACGGATGAAGGAGCTTCGATGCTCCAATGTGCGGATCACAGTTCGGATGGAATAGGTGCGAAACGGTGGGCTTTTTCGACCGGCTCCTAACAGGATATATATTTTTTCTTGGCCGACGTTTCCTAATGCCGGCGAAAAAACATATATCCTGTTAGGAGCCTCAGTGTACATTTTGAGTTTCGCAGATGGACATAGAGGAGAAAAAAGGGAAAGGAATATACAAATGGCATATGAGGCGAATGAAATCCGGACAAGCCAGGAGATTTTTTATTATCTGCTGAAGCATCATGAGCTTCGGGAGGAGGATGAGCAGCGCTTATACCGGGCATATTTTGAGAACGAGGAGATCCAGCATCTTACGAAGTCCCAGGGGGAGGCGGCGGAGTGCAGGATCGAGCGGTATGGCAGTACCATTTATCTGATTCCGGATGAGAATAATCATTATCTTGGATTTTCCAAGACACAGTTGAAAGAAAAGCTCTGCAAATCAGCGGCTACGGATAAGGATTTTTATCTTTCACAGTTTGTGATCCTGACGCTTCTGATCGAATTCTATGACGGGCAGGGGAGCAGCAGCAAGACCAGGGACTATATCCGGGTAGGGGAGCTTCTAAACAGTGTGTCTGTCAGGCTCCAGGAAGGCGCCGACCAGATGAGCGAGGAGGAACAGGATCAGGCAGGGATTGCCTTTTCCGATATGCTGGAGGCTTATGAGGCGTTAAAATCAGATGATACCGGCAGAAAGACGAAGACGACGAAAGAGGGGTTTGTTCACAACATCCTGGTCTTTTTGGAAAAGCAGGGACTCATTGAGTATGTGGTGCAGGATGAGATGGTGCTGACAACAAAGAAGCTAGATAATTTTATGGACTGGAATCTGTTGAATGAAAAGAATTTCGACAGGGTACGGAAGGTATTAGGAGAGATCGAAAATGGGGAAGATTAGCGCAGTTCGTTTGATCAATATCAATTACAATAACAACGCGATCCGGATCAATGACGAGACGATGCATTTTAACGGGGAGAGTACCCTGATCTCATTGCAGAACGGAGGCGGAAAGACGGTTCTGGTACAGATGCTTACCGCGCCTTTTGTGCATAAGCGCTACCGGAATACACAGGATCGTACATTCGAGAGTTTTTTTACAACGGGAAAGCCGTCGTTTATCCTGATCGAATGGAGTCTGGATGGCGGAGCCGGCAAGATGATGAATGGCTTCATGGTACGCCGGAATCAGAATGAGTCGGAGGAGCAGCAGGACGCTTTGGAGATCACGGGGATCATCAGTGAATACAGCGCGCCCTGCATCTGGGATATCCATAATCTTCCCGTGGTGGAGAAGACAAAGAAGGAGATGAACCTGAAAAGCTATGTGGCGTGCAGGCAGTTGTTTGAGGGATACAAGAAGGACCGGGACGCGGCGTTCTTTTACTATGACATGAACCATCCTGCCCAGCAGAGACAGTATTTTGATAAGCTGAAGGAATATCGCGTAGACTATAAGGAATGGGAGGATATCATAAAGAAGATCAACCAGAAGGAGGGAGGTCTTTCTGAGCTTTTTTCAGACTGTAAGGACGAGAGAAGCCTGACGGAAAAATGGTTTCTGGAATCGATTGAGAAGAAGCTTGATAAGGATGGAAGCCGGATCGGCGAATTTGAACGGATCGTTGGCAACTATGTAAAGCAGTATTATGAGAATGAGGATAAGATCAAGAGACGGGATACGATCGAAAAATTCAGGGAACACATCACCCTGGATCAGGAGGCAGGGGAGGAACGCTCCGTAAAGAGCTATGCGGAGGAATTTCTTTCGGAGGAGACTAAGAAGACGGTTCAGGAGAGCAGGATTGCGGCCTTCCGGGAGGCGATCGCGGGATTTCACGCGGACACCGAAAAAGAGATCAGCAGGAAGGAACAGGAGCTTGCGGATCTGGAACAGCAGCTTCTTCACGTCAGGCATGAAATGTACTCCTATGAGATGCTGGAGCTTACCAGGGAAAAAGAAAGGTACGAAGCAGAGTTTGAAAGGCTTCGGTCTTTGATTGAAAAGCTAGAGGCGAAGATCACAGAGACGGAGGAACAGTTAGGCGTACTCCTTTGCAGAAGGTATTATGAAGCCTGCATGAGAGAAAAAAAGGAATACGACGATGTGTATGAAAAGATGCGTGCGGTTCGGGCAAAGGGAGAGGATACCAGGCCCCGCAGGGAACAGCTGGGTGGAATCCTTCTTTCTTATTTTGAGGAGTGTGCGGGCAATATTTCGGAACAGCTGGAAGGCCTGCAGGCGGATTCGGGTGAAAAGCAGGCATTGTCGAAAGCCTATGGGGAAAAACTCCGGGAGAACGCGCAGCTTATTTCCACAAAATCCGTAGAAAGCGGCAAGCTAAAATCGCTGGTGGATGGATATTCGGACAAGGAACAGGAATATAACGACCGATATCACGGGGAGCTTGCCCGGAATATTTTAGGTAGATATGAGGAAGGCCTGTTAGAGATTGAGGAGGAAAAATGCAGGGCTGAGCGGTTAAAAAAGGATAAGGAGATCCGTCAGAACAAGGAGCGCAGGGTAGAGAAGGAAAACGCGCTGCGAAAGAACGAACGTGACAGGGAATCCGCAAGAATGGACAAAGTCAGAAATGACAGTGAGAAGAAACAGGCAGAGGAAGAGCTTGCGCTGCTTGACCGGGAGCTTGACAGGCGAAAGACGATCCTGCAATATGTGGGCCTTAAGGAAGACATGGTGTTCGATACAGAGCGCATAGCGGAGAAACTGCAGGAGAAGATCAAGGCGCTTGAGGTGATCCTGCAGCAGAAGAAGGACCAGCAGAGGAAGGAAAAGAAGGAGTACGATTCCATTTCCCAGGGCAGAATCTACGAGCTGCCGGAAACGCTCCGGACCGCAATGGAGGAATGCGGGCTCCATCAGATTTACGGACTGGAATGGCTCCGGAAAAACGGAAAGGATTTACAGGAAAATACGCTGCTTGTCCGGAAGAATCCGTTCCTTCCCTATGCCCTGATCCTTACCGCGGCGGAATATCAGAAGCTGCAGGGCCTGAATGAGACCGCATACAGCTCCCTTCCGGTTCCGGTCATTCTAAGGACCGAGCTGGAAGAGGGAAATTTTTCGGCGGTGAACGGGACGCTTCAGATGGATAAGATCCGGTTCTACATACGGTTTAATGAAAACCTTCTGGATGAAGAAAAAATGCAGGCAATGCTCAGGGAGAAGGAGGAAGCGTTACACCGTTTAGCGGAACAGATATCCATAAAAGAGGAAGAACGGCAGGAATACCTGGACAAGCTTGGCGTGATACGCAACCAAAGGCTTGACAGGCAGGGCTATGAGGAGCAAAAGGCACTGATCGAACGCTGCAATGCGGAAGAGAAACGGCTGGGAGAACTGATCCTGCAGCTGGAAAAAGAAGTTCTGGCATGCCAGGAAGGCATTCAGGAATTGGAGAAGGTGATCGGCAGGCTGGAAAATGAGGAGCTTTTGCTTGATAAACAGCAGGAGAGCCTGAAGGCCATCATTTCCGGGTACGACGCCTATTTAGAGCATCTGCGGGAGCGGAAACGGGTAGAGGATGAGATCGGGAAGCTGGAACAGGAAAACGACGACCTGAGGGAATGCCTGGATCGGATCCAGCAGGAAATCCTCGCGATTGCCGGGAAGCGGGCAAGGCTTGACCACGAGCTGTCAGACACGGAGAAGGAGATCCGGAAATACCAAAGATATCAGGAACAGGCCGCAAATGTGGAATTGAGTGAGACGGACTACAAGCGGATCGACCGCTATGTGTCAGAGTATAAAGCGATCACAGAGACAATTGACGCAGACTTAAAACGGCTGGAGGAAGACTGTGATAAGCAGACAAACCGCCTGCGCTCCGCAAAAAATGAATACGAAAAGCAAAAGAAAAAGAGCAGCAGGGAGACCGGGCGCAGCGTGGAAGAGCTGGACCAGAGGGCGCGCGCGGCCAGATACGACGAGGAGGAAGAAAACCGCCTGGCTGTGCAGAAAAAGGAAGACGAAAAGGAAAGAAGGAAAAAAGAGCAGGCGGCAAATGAAGTGGATAAAACTATCTCTTTGCAGATACAGAAGGTGGAGACAAAGAGGGCAGAGATGAAAAAGGAGTGCGGGACAGACATTCCGGTTTCGGAGGTAGAGATCGTCCCGCGGAGTTACGAAGCGGAAATTCGCAGGCTTGAATATCAGAAAAAGGAACTGCAGCGGATGAGATCCGGGTTAGAAGAAAAGCGGCAGGAATTTTCCGCGATTTTATCCGGCCTTGCGGAATATGAGACCTTCCGCGTAACCCATGACATATCCTTTGAACAGGATCTGTCCCTGATGGGCAAGACGGAGCTTGACCAGACGAAGGGGGTACTGGTGCGGGATTATAAAGGCCTGGAAGAAAGTATCCGCAGGGTGAGAAACCGGCTGGATGGCCGCCTCCGGGATGTTTTGGGAATGCCGGAATTTCAGGATGAGTATTACAGGAAACCCCTTGAGGCGATGCTTCGCCTGGTGGATATGCCAAAAGAGGTGCTGCGCCAGATTGACACGACGATCAGGGCCTATGATGACCTGATGAAAAAGATCGAGGTGGATCTTTCCCTGATCGGAAAGGAGCGCGCTAACATTATCGGTGAGCTGATGGAGTATGTGAAGGCAGTACATGCAGACCTTAACAAGATCGATGAAAATTCCACCATTACCGTAAGGGATCGTGCCCTTAAGATGCTTGATATCCGGATTCCGGACTGGATGGAAAATGAGGAGTTATATCACCTGCGGATGCGCGATTTTATCGACCAGCTGACAGAGCGGGGCGTGGACCTTTATAAAAACAATGAAAACGCGGCGGAATACTTTGGAACCCAGTTAAATACCAGGACGCTCTATGATACGGTGGTGGGACTTAATAACATACAGATCAGGCTGTACAAGATCGAGGAGCAGCGGGAATATCCGATCACATGGTCGGAAGTGTCCAAAAACTCCGGCGGGGAGGGCTTCCTGTCCACTTTTGTCATTCTTTCCAGCCTGCTGCATTATATCCGGAAGGATGACGCGGATCTTTTCGCGGAGCGCAACGAGAGCAAGGTCATGATCATGGATAACCCGTTCGGGCTGACGTATTCGGAGCATCTGCTGAGGCCGCTGATGGAGGTGGCAAAGAAGAACAATACCCAGATGATCTGCCTGTCCGGCTTAGGCGGGGACGCGATTTATGGAAGATTTGACAACATTTATATCCTGAACCGCGTGATGGCAAACTTAAAGAGCGGGCAGCAGTTTTTGCGGATGGAGCATTACAGGGGTTCCGATCCGGAGACGATCATCGCGTCGCAGTTTGAAGTGGCGGAGCAGCTGACGCTGTTTTGATGGCTTTGACACGTGTATAGGATGGTTTAGGCAGGAAACTGCGGAGGCGATGATATGATTTTGTATATTCATCTTTTTGGTGGATTCCATTATTGGCCGGATTTGTTTTTGGGATAACAGTAATATACAAGGCACAGAAGAAATATAGCTTGTAATGTAACTACTCAGCAGGTCTGCGCATTTACTGCGCGGACCGTACCAAAACAGTATATTCTGTCGTGCAGCGGGTGAATCAGGATGCGCCAGCTTCACCCACTGCGTAACTGCTCAGCACCTGCTGAGTAGTTACCACAGATGATACTGTCAGAGGTGAAAAGAATGGCGAAATGTGAAGTATGCTTCAGACAATGTGAGATCGGGGAGGGAATGCTTGGATTTTGCGGGGCGAGAACCTGTAAAAACGGGAGGATCGTCTGCGCAAATTATGGGAGGCTGACAGCGGTGATGCTTGATCCCATTGAGAAAAAACCTCTCGCAAGATTTTATCCGGGCAGCAGGATCCTGTCTGTCGGGAGCTATGGCTGTAATCTGCGGTGCCCGTTCTGCCAGAATTATGAGATTTCGTGGTCGAAGGAGGCGCTTGCCCTGTCAGGACGACCGGAGGGCAGCGGGACATATCTTCTTGCGCCGGAGGAACTGGCAGAACTTGCGGCGTCCTATCGCGCGAGGGGAAATATCGGGGTTGCATTTACCTACAACGAGCCCATGATCAGCTATGAATATATAAGGGATACGGCAAGGCTTATCAAAGAGCAGGGCATGAAAAATGTGCTGGTGACCAACGGAACCGCGGAGCTTCCGGTGTTAGAGGAGCTGCTGCCGTATATCGACGCGATGAATATCGATCTGAAGGGATTTACGGATTCATATTACAGGGAGGTCTTAGGCGGGGATCTGCAGATGGTGCTGCGATTCATTGACCGGGCTGTAAAGTCCTGCCATGTGGAGCTGACTACCCTGATCATTCCGGGTGAAAATGACGGGGAAGAGGAGATGCGGGAGCTTTCCGCATGGGTTGCAAAGCGGAAGGACGGTGAGGGAAATCCAATCGGGACGGAAATACCGCTTCATATTTCCCGTTTTTTCCCGCGTTTCCATATGACGGATAAAGAGGCAACCGATGTGGGAAGGGTGTACCGCCTGGCAGAGGTTGCGAGGGAACGGCTTTCCTATGTTTATACGGGAAACTGCTGAGCAGTTAC
>CAMHJT010000067.1 GCA_946185495.1 uncultured Clostridiaceae bacterium
GCTGCCCTCAGATATTTCATTCGCGTTGTCGACACACTCATACCGCTGCGTGAGCAGTTAAGCGAAAGCGTGCCCGCAACGCGAATGAAATATCTGAGGGCAGCCGTCCGGACAGTCTCACGCCTTATACCGGATCCTCCCAACGCACTCCTTCCAGCCTGCGTACAGCGCCTCCCTCTTCTCCTCCGGACACTGCGGATGGAAGATCCGCTCCTTCCTCCCGATCTGCCGGATCTCGTCAAGGCCGCTGTAATATCCTACGGCAAGCCCTGCCAGATAGGCCGCGCCTAGCGCCGTTGTCTCCGGCATCTCCGGGCGGACCAGCTCCCCGTTTAACAAGTCTGCCTGAAACTGCATCAAAAACCCATTGACGCTCGCCCCGCCGTCTACCCGCAGCGAGCGCACCGGAATCCCCGCGTCCTCCTCCATGGCCTTGATCACGTCCATGGTCTGGTACGCAAGGGACTCCAGCGCCGCGCGGACAAAATGCGCCCTGCCGGTTCCCCTGGACAATCCAAACACCGCACCCCTTGCGTAAGCGTCCCAGTAGGGCGCACCCAGCCCGGTAAAGGCAGGAACCACATACACCCCGCCGGTGTCAGGCACAGAGTCTGCCAGCGCTTCCGTCTCCGCCGCGTCCCGGATCAGCCCCATCTCATCCCGCAGCCATTTGATCGCGGCGCCTGCCACAAACACGCTGCCCTCCAGCGCATACTGCACCCTGTCATCCGCTCCGGCCGCGATGGTCGTAATGAGGCCATGGGTGGAGGCAGCGGCTTTTTCGCCTGTGTGCATGAGCAGGAAACAGCCGGTCCCGTAGGTATTCTTGCACGAACCCGCCTCAAAGCAGCGCTGGCCGAACAGCGCGGCCTGCTGGTCCCCCGCGACTCCCGCGATGGGAATCTCCCCTCCGAACAGGGAGGCCTCCGTTGATCCATAGACCTCGGAGGACGAGCCCACCCTTGGCAGCATTTTCTCCGGAATGCCAAAAAGCTCCAACAGCTCCCGGTCCCAGCAAAGCTCGTGAATGTTGTAGAGCATGGTGCGGGAAGCGTTTGTCCGGTCTGTGGCAAATACCCTTCCGCCGGTCAGCTTATACATCAGCCAGGTATCCACCGTGCCGAACAGAAGCTCTCCCGCCTCCGCCTTTTTCCTGGCTCCCTCCACATGGTCCAGGATCCATCTAAGCTTCGTGCCGGAGAAATATGGATCCGCCACCAGCCCGGTCTTTTCCCGGATCATCTCTCCATAGCCCTCCGCCTTCAGCCGCTCCACCTCCTCCGCGGTCCTGCGGCACTGCCATACGATGGCGCGGCACACGGGACGACCTGTCGTTTTGTCCCATACCACCGTCGTCTCCCTCTGGTTGGCGATACCGACAGCCGCGATCTGCGAAGCCGTAATCCCCTTCCTGTCCATGGCCTCGCACATCACCGCAAGCTGGGACTCCCAGATCTCCTCCGCGTCATGCTCCACCCAGCCGGATTTCGGGAAATACTGGGTATATTCCTTCTGGGACACCGAGACGATGTCCCCCTTCCGATCAAAAATAATACAGCGTGAGCTGGTGGTTCCCTGATCCGCCACCATAATGTATTCCTTCATGCGCACCCCTCCTCCTGTCATCTGTTTCCATTTACACCCCTTAGACTTACTTATGCCCTGCCAATATCACATGTGTGATGCTTATATTCAGGGCTTGTATTCTTTACATCCCTATTGTAGTTTATTCCCACAAGAAGGATATTTCCCTTATATGCCTCCAGCCTGTCGGGATACTCCTGCCTTTTGATCTGGGCAATCGCTCCGTCAGCATCCTTTTCATATTTCAATTCTATGATAAGAACGGGCTTGTCAGCATACTGAGGCCTGGGAATATACACTCTGTCAGCATAACCTTTTCCTGTGTCCAGTTCAGGCAGCATAGTATAATACTTTTCAGCAGCATAATATGCATAAAGGATAGCGTAACTGAGTGCAGCCTCGTCATTATAAGTTTTGTTATCCGCTCTGTTATGAGCTTTTTCCAGCAGCTTTGCAACCTTATCTTTATCTTCCGCCCAAGTAGCTTTGAGTAATTCTGCGGATGTTCTGAACGCCCCAAATGCATCCGCCCACTCATCATCCTTTGTGGAGGATCTGAACTCATCCAGTATTTCACGGTTCGGTATAAATACCTCGCTCTTTTCATCATCATATCCAAGGTATCCAAGATGGATCAAAAGCGAGAGCACATCATCCCTGTTGGTGAATGTGGTCATATCATTCTGATACGTGGATGTATCAACCTTCAATCTTCCGCCGTCCATAAGCATGGCTATAGCGTCCTTCAACCCGTCAAGATTCTTTCCGATATAGTCAGCCAGTGCTTCATAGCTTTCTGTTTTATTCCAGTAATTCTTGATGATTCCGGTTGTCATCGACTCAACGACAGACAACGGACTATAGATTGCTATCTTATGGCCATCGTATAAACCTTCCCGATACTCTTCTCTTTTTTCCGGCGGTATTCTGTCGCTGACAACATATCCATCATACCAGTCAGATACATCGCCAAAATCCATGCCATATTCTGCACATTTCTCTTTCACTTCAGCTTCCGTAAAACCTGTATAAGATGCCAGTTCTCTTGGAAACATCATAGAGTACTCTGTGAACATATTGAGGGCAGAATGCTTTCCATATTTCTTGATTGGGAGAATACCCGTCATATAGGCAAGGGCAACATGAGAATTGTCCTTCATTAAATCACGCAAAAAATCCAGATACTCTTTTTGCCCTTCTTTGTCTTCTTTTCGTTCCCTAAAGAATGCGTCCCATTCATCAATAACAATAACAACCTGCCTATCATTGTCAGAATAAACATCGTCTAAAGTCTGAATAAGATCATCATCGCTCAAAAAATCGACCTCAGGATATGCTTTTTTATAATCCCTTATCACAAGACGCTGCATATTCTCTAATGCCTGACTGGCCGTTACTTTCTTTTTTAGGAATTTGGTCATAACAATCCTGAGCACATCAAATTTTCCAAGATACTCATCCCAAGTGATCATTTTGGATTCAGTTTTAAGCGGAGAACACTTTGCAATCAGCCGTTTCCCGAATAGTTCCTTGTCATTTGCTTCCCTGTCGTAATATGCACAGACCATATCAGCCGCTATGGACTTACCAAATCTCCTGGGACGCGAAACACTCACAAACCTCTGCTGTGTATTGATCAGAGAGTTAAGATACTGAATCATTTCTGTCTTATCCACAAATATCTTTGAATTTACAGTCATCTTGTAGCTTTGACTGCCAGGATTTAAATATGTCCCCATGACATCCATCCTTTCGTACTATAAATATAAGGGCAGAATAACCCTTTCAAATAAAACTCAAATTCAAGGTGTCATTTTATGTTTACAACATATGGATACTCTCGCCCCCGCCGTCCTGAAGCGGTCTCCGGCAGTTGATATAATACGGGAAGGATGAAGCGCGTTCATCCTCCCCGCATCTTTGATCCCTACTTCCGGATCTTCATGCTCTTTTGATATCCCGTATCGGATTTGAACAGTGCCTTGTAAGCCTTAAGCTTCGCTGACGGCACCCTGATCACGGCCTTTTTGTAAATCCCCTTCACCGCAAGGCTTCCAACGGATTTCAGGTTCTTTGACTTGACCGTCAGCTTTTTCAGCTTTGAATCCCCGTAAAACGCTTTCTTCCCGATCTTTTTGACCTTTGTACCTACCGTTACGGTTTTCAGGTTTTTCATTCCCGCAAAGGCGGACGCGCCGATCTCGGTCACTTCAAATTCCTGCCCGCCGATCTTTACCTGATTGGCCACCTTCAGGCTTGCGGCGGATTTCTTCTTCGTCCCGGTTACGGACACAGTGTCGTTCTCAACGCTGGTCACCTTATAGACAAAATTCCCGACTGTATAACTGTGGTTCTTGACTACGACGATATCGAAGCGCTCAAACGCCTTGCCGGTATATGCGCCTTTGCCGGTAATCGTAATACGGTAGCTTCCTACATCCCTGCAGCCGTCCGCATATTCCACGTCATAATCGGTTCCCTCCTGAAGCCCCTGGATCATGACGGAGGGACGCTGTACCTTTCCATTGTATTCCAGCTCCGCTGCCGACAGCGTAATAAGCTGGTCAGAAATGGCGCCGCCGGCCTGCTCGTTCTGTCCGCCAGGCTGCTGCCCGCCGGAGGTATCTCCTGCACCGCCGGGCTGCTGTCCGCCGGAGGTATTTCCCGAACCACCGGACTGCTGTCCGCTGTTTCCGTTGTCGATCGTTCCGCTTCCGGATACAAGCTGCGGATCCTTCAGCACCACATTGCGAAGCACGCCGTCATTGATCACCCGTCCGGAAATCTGTCCTCCGGTCAGGCATACGCCCTTCTCAATCTTTAACGTACCGCTTGTCAGCACGATCACTGCGGTATCCGCATGCAGCATACAGTCAGCGGTAACCGGTACCGTGCCGTACACCACGATCTGTCCGGCTCCGGCTCCGAGCTGCGAAATCGCGTCCTGCCATGCCACGCAGGCCGAGGTGCCTGCCGCTGTCTGGACCGTCAGCCCGTTGATCACCACATCCGCAAATCCTACCACGTCCCCAAAACCGGACTTTGAAACCTTATAATATACCCTGTAGCTTCCCGGCTCCGTAAAGGATGGGGCTGCCGACAGGCCATAGTTGCCCTCGATGGTTCCATAGCGGATGGTCGCGTCGGATGGCAGCGTCACCCGGATGGTATGCGGCTGTCCGTCATACATCACTTCATCGCCGGAAGCCGTCACCTCACTGTTCATCACCTGCGTCACAATGGAGGATACTGCCTGCGCCTGATTGCCCGAAGCAGCCAGACGGTAATTGCCGGCTTCCTCTCCCGCGAGGGCGAGACCGGACAGGATCACGGCCTTATTCTCTCCCGCTTCCGCGTCCATAAAGGTTCCCCTTGCCGTCACGCTTACCCGGTCACCCGCCACAAGTCCGTTGATCACCGCGTTGCTGCAGTCGATGGAGGCAATGGTGGTTCCGTCATATCCCTTGATATCCGCCATAATACCGGAGGGAACCGTCACCTCCTTCGGCTGGATCTCAACCACTGCGCTGCCCGCCAGCGTCTGGTAGCCGGATTTGCCTGCCTTGTAATAGACCTGATACGTTCCGGCATTTTTAAATACAGGCGCTGCCGCGCTGTATGCATCATTGGCCGAGGTACTGTACATCATAGTCACATCAGACGGCGCAATGACATTCAGGCTGTGCTGGCCGCCGTCATAGATTCCCTTGTATCCGACAACCGTCACCTGGCTGGCCAGACTCGGAAGATCCTGGCTGCCGGTATTGCCGCTCTGGCTGCCGCTGTTGTCCCCCTGGCTGCCGGTATTGCCGCTCTGATTTCCGGTATTGTCGCCCTGGTTACCAGTGTTGTCGCCCTGATTTCCGGTATTATCTCCCTGGTTACCAGTGTTGTCGCCCTGATTTCCGGTATTGTCGCCCTGATTACCAGTGTTGTCGCCCTGGTTGCCGGTATTGTCGCCCTGGTTACCAGTGTTGTCGCCCTGATTTCCGGTATTGTCGCCCTGATTTCCGGTATTGTCGCCCTGGTTGCCGGTATTGTCGCCCTGATTTCCGGTATTGTCGCCCTGATTTCCAGTGTTATCTCCCTGATTTCCGGTATTGTCCTCTTTCTGCATCGTATAGGTAAAGGTCTTTTTAACGGTCTCCCCGCCCTTGGCCTGAACAACGATCTGATCCTTCTCCCCGTTTCCGAGCTGTCCGCCGACCGTCACAACCGCAGATGATCCGGTAATGCTCTGCTCCGCCCCGCCATTGATCTGATACGTCGCGGAATCCGCATCTTTAATGGTGATCGTCACCTCCGTCGGGCCTGTGATGGTGCCGGACGCAGGGGACGCCGTGATCACAGGCTTTTTCACTACATAATCCGACCAGCCTGACGTACTGTTATCGTAGATCTGGCCGTATCCCGGAAGTGTCAGGTCGCCCGTCTTATTCTCACCTTTTTCGCTGAAAATGATGTTGTCATAATCCGCATCTCCAAAATCGATGGCGTAGATCTTGTTCCCGGCATCGATCAGCTCCATTTCCTTGCCGGGCCACGCTCCGATATTTCCATTTGTACTCCACGCATAGGCCGTGACCGTAGACCAGCCCGCCGAATTTTTAGCGTAGACCACATGGCCTTTGTCTTCCTTCTTGGTAAAGGTAGCGCTCTCTGTCACCTTTTTGCCGTTGCTGCTCTCCGCGTTCACCGTTACGGTTACGGAATCTCCCGGCTGGGCTTCCTCGCCCACCACAACGGACGCGCTGCCCTGAAATGCCACCGCTGCGGCATCCCCTACCTGGTAGGACGCCGACACTGTGTTGTCCGCCTGAATGGATACCTCCAAGGAATCCTTGAAGCTGGTTCCGTCTGACGGGGTAATGGTCACTACGGGCTTATTCTCGCCCATCGTATAGGTATAGGTCGTCTCGCTGCTCTTGCCGCCCTTTTCGGCCGTGATCTTGACCACCGTCTTCTCACCCTCGGCGATGCCCTTTCCAACCGTCAGCGTTACCTCGCCGGTAAATGCCTGCGCCGCGCCTCCGTCAACGGAATACGAAGCGCTGTCCGCGTTCTTTACAGAGAAGGTGATCTCCTTCTCTCCCACGATGGTGCCTGTGGGCGTAGACGCCTGAAAGGTCGGCTTATCTGCCACGATAGGATAGGAGGTTGCCGGATTGGCCATCGGGTTCGGATAAATGACCGCAACGCCGTATTCGCTGGTAATGTTGCCGGACAGGGTTCCCCCTGACACCGTAAAGGTGCCGCCGGACACCTCATCCGTGTAGCTGCCGTCCGGCAGGCCGTGGGCGCCCATGCTGATGGAGCCCGGTCCGTCCAGATTTGCCAGCGCGATGCCGTTTCCTCTCTGGTTAAACGCGATATTTCCATCCGTTCCCATGTTGTCGGGACTGGAACTGAACCTGTTGTTAAAATGGTTGACAGCCGCAACCTCCTTGGTCGCCCACAGATAGGTCGGGCACTCGCCCATTTTCGCCTGCACGAGGGTTTTCTCCAGATTGCCCTTGAAGCTGCCGTCGCGGTCATCCTCCAGAATATCCTTGGATTCATACGGACGCACAAAGAACAGGGAAGCCGCCTCGCTCTTGCTGCCCGCAATCACCCAGGTGCGGACAATGGAGCGGTCCGACGCGTAACGCGAGCTCTCATTCATATAGGTATCATGGGACTCCGCCCATACCACCGCCTTATTGGACGGATACAGCATGCTCATGGTGGAAGCCTGCCCGTTTCTCATGGACTCTAACAGGTGATGGCCGGCAGAGTTATCCGTGACAGACATCCGCTTGGTGTAATTGGCAATATCAAAATTGTCGCCCACCGTATTCAGGATCTCGCCGTAGACAAACAGATTTCCGCCTGTCTTGGCCTTATAATGGCTCTCCGCCTCTCCGAGCACTGTCGGCCAGAAATCACTGGCAAAGGAGGGATCGTCCTCCGGCGTCTCGATGTGCTTGGCCGCATCAAAACGGAAGCCGTCCACGCCGCAGTCGATGAGCTCATCCAGAAAATCATAGATGTATTTCTGCACCCGCTTGTCCGCGGTATTTAAGTCCGGCATGCCCATCGTGCCCTGGGTGAAATCCTCCCGGCCGTCGCTCATCCAGACCTGAAGCTTGTTGATATGCCAGTAAGACTCATCCGTCATCATTTCCGGATTCCAGTACTCGCCTACCTGCGGGGACACGTCCGCGAGGGAGTTCTGCCAGCCCTTGATATTACCCATATGGTTGGCCACGATATCCACGATGACCTTGATCCCGTATTTTTCCGCCGTCGCACACATGGAGGCCAGTTCCGCCTTGGTTCCGAACCAGGTCTCGCCGTTATCGCAGACATTGTAGGTCACCGGCTGGTACACCTTCCACCAGTTACCGCTTCCGCCCTTGCCGGGGATGCCGACCTCGTAACCGCCCTCCTTGTCACCGCTGATGTACACCGTGTTCCCGTCATCATCCAGATAGGAGCAGTGGTAATCCTTCGGCTGCGATGCCGGCGAGGTCTGGATCGCCGTATATCCGCACTCCGCGATGAGCTGCATATGCGCTTCGATCGTGCTGTACGACCAGTTCCAGCAGTGCAGGATATTTGCGCCCTGCACATCGCCAAGCAGCTCATAGCCTCCCGCTGCCTCCACCTTTGTCTCCACCGCGCCTGTCGCCAGCATGGTAACTGACATCGCGGCGGATATGCCCCATGCCGCGATCCGGCGGAGCAGTCTTCGTCCTTTTCTCATCTTCCTTCTCCTTTCAAAGCTGTCCTATAACAATGCCATCACTCGTTTTAAGCGTGCCGCCGGGCTTTTCCGGTACCATCATGTTTCCTCCTCCAGCAGCGCCTGATAAATATCCCTCTTTCCTACTCCCCTGTCCTTTGCGGCCCGCTTCATCGCCTCCTTCTTGTCCATTCCCTGTTCCATATAAAATGCGACATGCTCCGAAACGCGCATGGACGCATACTGTTCCCTCTCCGCTTCCACCAGCTTCTCCCTGGACTCCCCTTCGATCACCAGCACATATTCCCCCCTGGGCTCCTCTGTCTCATAATGCGCGACCGCACCCGACAGCGTCGTCCGGAAATTCGTCTCATGCCGCTTGGTCAGCTCCCTGCAGATGGAGATATTCCGTTCCCCAAGTATACTGTAAAGCTCGGAAAGCGTTTTTTTCAGCCGGTGCGGCGCCTCATAGAGCAGGATCGTCCTTGTCTCGGTCTGAAGCTCCTTAAGCACCGCCTCCCTCTCCCGTTTGTCCTGGGGGAGAAACGCCTCAAAACAGAACCTGCGCGTCGGCTGCCCCGAAATCGTCAGCGCCGTCACAAAGGCCGACGGTCCCGGCAGCGATGTCACCTCAATCCCTGCCGCATGGCACTGCCTGACCAGCTCCTCCCCCGGATCCGAGATCGCAGGCGTGCCCGCGTCCGTGATCAGCGCAATATCAAGCCCCTCCTCCATCTTCCGCACCAGCACGCCTGCCTTTTCATAGCGGTTGTGCTCATGGTAGCTGGTCATGGGCGTCCTGATCTCAAAATGATTCAACAGCTTCAGGCTGTTCCTTGTATCCTCTGCCGCGATCAGATCCACCTCTTTCAGGATGCGCAGCGTCCTGAGCGTAATATCCTCCAGATTGCCGATGGGTGTCGCGCATATATATAATTTTCCCTTTTTATCCATATTCCCCCTCACCGCTTCCCGTAAATCCGGAAGATCTCATCACTGTACACATGGGGTTCCCTATATATTACAAGAGGCGGCTCAATCGTGATCCGCTCTCTTCCTCCCTTCACGCCCTCGATCATCACCATGGTCGGTTCCTTGTCCACATAGGGATGGATCAGGCGCATCCTTTTCGGCTCCAGGCGGTACTGCTTCATCAGCCGGAAGATCTCCGCCAGCCGGAAGGGCTTGTGTATCATAAATAATTTTCCGGTATCGGGCAGGGCGTAGGCCGCAGCCGAAACCACATCCTCCAGGCAGAGCGCCACCTCATGCCTCGCGATGGTCTTGGGCTCATATTCATTGGTCAGCCCGTGCCGGCTGATCATATAGGGCGGATTCACCGTCACCGCATGAAAGGAAGCCGGGGCGGCAAGATCCCGCAGATTCTTTACATCCCCGCAGAGGATCTTCACCCTGTCCTCCAGGTGGTTCAGCCTCACACTCCTGGCCGCCATGTCCGCATAGGCCTCCTGCAGCTCCAGACCGGTGAAGGACTCTCCCTCCGTCTTGGCCGCCAGCAGGATCGGGATCACGCCGCTGCCGGTACACAGGTCAAGCACCCTCTGTCCCTTGCGGATCTTCGCGAAATCCGAGAGCAGCACCGCGTCCACGCCGAAACAAAATCCCTCCGGCTTCTGGATCAGCCGGTATCCCCCGCACTGCAGGTCGTCGATCCGCTCTCCCTCCAGAATGAATTCCCCGGAAACAGTCTTTTCCACGTCAGCCAATCTTCGAGCCGCCCTCCTTCTTCTCCAGCGCCTCCAGCGCCTTCAGCTCCGCGTCCACCTTCTCTGTGTTCTTGCGTTTTTTGGGCTTGAATTTCAGCTCGTCCGCGCGGTATTCGCGGATTTCCTTGTCCCCGTTTTCCAGCTCCACGATCAGCTTCACCTTCTGGCGCAGGACACTGACGCTGTTCACCTCGCCCCTGAAACCGTCCTTCGTCCGCACATGGTCTCCCACATTCGGCAGCCGGTCATTCAGGTATTCATAGGTCTCCTGTTCATTTTTCAGGCAGCACATCAGCCTGCCGCACACGCCGGAAATCTTTGCCGGGTTGAGGGACAGGTTCTGCTCCTTGGCCATCTTGATCGACACCGGAATAAAATCCGACAGATGCTTGTGGCAGCACAGCTCCCTTCCGCAGATGCCGATCCCTCCGAGGATCTTCGTCTCATCCCGCACGCCGATCTGCCGAAGCTCGATCCTGGTGCGGAACACCGAAGCCAGATCCTTCACCAGCTCCCTGAAATCCACCCGGCCATCCGCGGTGAAGTAAAAGAGCAGCTTGTTATTGTCAAATGTATACTCCACATCGATCAGTTTCATCCCAAGCCCGTGCTTTTCTATCTTCTGCTGACAGATCACTGCCGCATCCTTGGCCTTTTCCTTGTTTTTTCGGTTGCGCTCATCATCAGCCGTAGTCGCCTTGCGGATCACCGGCTTTAACGCAGAGGTCAGGCTTCCCTTTTCCACCTCCCGCTTACCGAGCACTACCTTCCCGTATTCGACGCCTCTCGATGTCTCAACAATGACCGCGTCTCCCGTCTCCAGTGCAAGCCCCTGGGGTGAAAAAAAATAAATCTTGCCGTTGGGGCGAAAACGCACTCCTATCACTTCAACCATTCTACCGCTTCTCCCATTCCTATATTGATGTCGGAGGCAGGCTGTCTTCCCGCCTCTTATACATAAACCTGCGTATCTGCTCAGTAGATGCTGACCAGATACGCAACGGGTGAAGCTTTCGCATCCTGTTTCACCCGCTGCACAGCTAAATATACTGTTTTGGCATAGTCTGCGCAGCGAATGCGCAGACCTGCTGAGTAGTTACAAATTTTCTTCAACAATTACAAAATTCAAAATGTAGACTGAGGCTTTGTGCAGGATATATGTTTTTTCGCCGGCATTAGGAACGTTAGCCAAGAAAAAACATATATCCTGCTGGGAGCCGATCAAAAAAGTATATCTCTTTACGACCGCAGCCGGCCGCAGCATCAGGACATATTATCCTTCAGCGTCAGGAGCATCAGCTCCATCGCGATGTCAAAGTTGACATTGGCCTCCAGCCGCACCTTCAGTTTGTCCATCGCCTGCAGGATGTTCTCAATGCCCTCATAGGAGGTCTTGCTGCCCTGCCGCTTCAGCACAGAAAATTCATCCTTGAAAATGATCTTGTTCGGGGAATTTGAAATCTTCACCATCAGGATATCCCGGAACCACATCGTCATGATATCGATATAATCCGTGAGATCCAGCTTGTATTTCCCGATATTTTTTACCGCCTCGATGATATCCTCAATCTCCATCGTATGGATCCTCCGAAGCAGCCTTACGCTGTCCTCCCGGATCTCGTTATAGTCCGGCGAGATCGCGAGCCTCACGGCCTTGCCGAGATTGCCCTGCGCGAAATCCGTGCAGAATCTCGCCTTGGCGCTGTCCAATCCCATCTGTCCCGTCAGGTACTCCATCATGTCAAGCGGCTGGACCGGCTTGAAATTCAGCACCACGCACCGGCTTAATACCGTTGGCAGGAAACTGTCCATGTTATTGGTGAGCAGCATGAGCACCGCATAGGCCGGCGGCTCCTCCAGCGTCTTCAACAGCGCGTTCTGCGCCTGCTGGTTCATCATCTGCGCGTCCGGGATGATATAAATCTTATATTTGCTGCTGTAAGGCTTCAGATCAATGTCCTTCAGAATCTGTGTCCGGATCTCGTCTACCGAAATGACATTCGGCTTTTCATGCTGCACCCAGATAATATCGGGCTGGTTCCCGGACTCCACCTGCAGACAGGATCTGCATTTCCCGCAGGGATCCGGCAGGCCGGACTCACACTGCAGCATAGCGGATACCACCTTCGCCAGGGTGCGCTTGCCTGTACCCTTTTCTCCATTCAAAATATACGCATGGGATACCCTGCCGAGCTCCATGCTGCTCTTAAAATGCTTCACGATATCCTCATGTCCAATGATATCACTGAAATTTGCCATAGTATCCATCCTTTCCAAATCCCGCGTCATCAGGTTGAAATATCCAGCAGCATGCCGCGGATATCGTCAATCTTATTCAGGATTTCCAGATTATCCTTCTCGTCCTTCATAAGCTCTGCAGCCAGGTCATCGAGGGATCGGTCGATTTCCTTCACGATGCCGTAGACGCGATGCCGTCCCTTCCTGTCCAGAAAATTTTCCCTGGAAAACGCATGGGAATTAGCCGTCACCTCGTTCATGAATTCCTTCACAAGGCTGCGGTAACGCTTCATGTCCTTGATATCCATGTGCTTCGCCAGCTTGCTGCCCTGCTCCTCGATCTCCTTCATGAGCCCGGTCAGCTTTTCCTTCAGCTCATGGTTCTCTATGTGGCTGACCAGTGTAAATTTAAATGTATCGTCCCCCTTGGGAGCCTGCGCCTGTGTCTCCACCGGCTTTGCCCCGGTAAGCTGGTCTATCCTTAACTCCATGCGGTTCCCTCCCTCCCTGAATATCGTATCGCTGTTATGGCTAAAACCAAGGGAACGCCTTACGCCGTGCGGTTCCCAAAAAATCTGTTCTCAACCTCTGCCACAATGATCCGGTGGATCTCATCCACCGGCAGCGTCGCGTCCACCGGAAAGATCCGCTCCGGATACAGCTCCGCCAGCCTGCGGTAGCCCTCCACCACGCGCTTGTGGAAGCTTAAGTCCTCCTGCTCCATGCGGTCGAGCTCGGTCTGCTTTTTCTTCCGCTTAATGCCGGCTTCCGCGTCAAGATCCATAAAGATCGTCAGCTTCGGGCGCACATCGCCCATGGCGTAATTGTTGACCTCGTAGACCGTATCCACGCCAAGCCCCCTTCCGATGCCCTGATACACCGCCGAGGATTCCACAAACCGGTCGCAGATCACAGCCTTGCCCTCGAGCAGGGCCGGCGCGATCACCTGGTTCACCAGCTGCGCCCTGGCCGCGGCATACAGCAGCAGCTCCGTGGTATGGCTCATCTCTTTATATTCTGTATTCAAAATAATCTCTCTGATCGCCTCGCTGATCACCGTTCCTCCCGGCTCCCTGGTCACAACGCTGTCATAGCCCTTCGTCTCCAGATACTCCTTCAGAAGCTCAATCTGCGTGGTCTTGCCGGAAC
>CAMHJT010000068.1 GCA_946185495.1 uncultured Clostridiaceae bacterium
GTACAAAAATTGTTTCGCAATTAGTAAATTATTGTTGAATTTTTATGCTAAGTTATTACCTTTCTGGATCCGACCATTGAGAGTCTGCATTTTTTTGAAAAAGATAAAAAGACGGTCATATATCTTAAGTCCAAGGGAAAGGAAGAGATTGTTCTTAATAATCCAATCGAGCTGAACAATTACCTTTCTTCAGGGACTGTGAAGGGTATGATCACTTTTACACTGGCGCGAGAGGTACTTTTGAGCGGCGGATATATTGTTGTGGATGAGTTGGAGAATCACTTCAACAAAGAGATTGCGGCAACTCTGATGCGGTTTTTTATGAACGGCAGATTGAATAAGAATGGTGGGGTGCTGATCTTTTCAACACATTATCCGGAGCTGCTGGATGAGTATGATAGGAACGACAGCATATTCATTACCAGAAACCGGAATGGGATCACGGCTGAGAATCTGTGCTTGATTCTGAAGAGAAATGATATAAAGAAGAGTGACGCATATCAGAGCGGATTCTTAGAGGGAACTACTCCTACGTATGAAGCGTATATGCAGCTAAAGAGAAGCTTGGCTGCAGCGCTTAGGTAGGAGGCCGTTTATGGAATTAGCAAAGTATAAAGCGTGTATATGTGAAGGATCTGCGGAGAATGCCATCATGGATATTCTTTTGGATAATGATCTGCTGATTTTTTCTAGAGAAGAATTGTTGGAAGAAGAGGTGATCCGGTGCCGTGAGGGAAAACGGTTTGAAGAGAGGTACTTGAGAATAGTACCTGCTGCGGATAAGATTTCAGTGATACGGATACTGGATTCTCGTCAGTCGTATTTTGCAGATTCTGCAGTGCTTGTTGCGGCTATAAGGAAATACCATGAAATGTCAAAGATACGAAAGGGAGAATATATGCTGCTGGATCTATTGAAAGACTGAAAGCAATGAAAAATGGAACTTTTTAGCAGAAAGTGAGTGATGCCTGTGAAAATAAAATCAAAGGAGGGGCGTGTTGTACTTGACAATTGTCATGGGATATTATAAACTTATGATATACTAACTCATGAGTTACTTTATTACGAGTCTGTTTTTGGGAAGGTGATGCCATGTTCTATTGCAGAGAGAAGGAGCTGTCGAAACTCAATAAACGATACAGCGGTGACGAATTTGAATGTATCGTTATTTACGGCAGGCGCAGAGTAGGAAAGACGGCTTTGATCAATGAGTTTTGCAGGGATAAGCCGGCTATTTTTTTCTCTGCACTCAACAGTACGGCAAATGAAAATCTTGAAGCGCTCTCCAGAACCATATATGAATACAAAAATCCTGGTGCTGACAGCAGCACAGCACCGGTATACAGAGATATGGAGGATGCTTTCGTTGAGATCACAAGGCTTTCTGAAACAGAACGGCTGATCTTTGTGATTGACGAATATCCTTATCTGGCCAAAGCGGACAGATCTGTTTCGTCAAGATTGCAGCATATGATCGATCATGTATGGAGTCATAGCAGGATCTTTCTGATCCTGTGCGGTTCCTCGATGAGTTTTATGGAATATCAGGTACTTGGATATGAAAGCCCGCTGTACGGCCGCAGAACGGCTCAGTTCAAGATACAGGCGCTGACGTATAAAGAAATAACGGCCTTTCATCCGTCCATGTCTTTTGAAGACGCGGCGCTGCTTTACGGCATTACCGGAGGGATTCCCCATTATATCAATAAGCTGTGCGTAAGGGATGGTATTGATAACGCGCTGCTCAATCATTTGTTTGACAGTTCTGCCTATCTGTTTGAGGAGCCGGAAAACCTGCTGAAACAGGAGCTTCGTGAGCCTGCCACATATAATTCGATCATCTGCGCGATTGCGAAAGGCGCGTCAAAGCTGAATGAGATCGCAGCAAAAGCCGGTATTGAGACAGCCGTATGTTCAAAATACATGAAAGCGCTGCTTGATCTTGGAATTGTGAGAAAAGAAATACCACTTACTGAAAAAAATACAAAAAAAACGATCTATCGGGTGGGCGATAACTTTTTTCGTTTTTGGTATCGCTTTGTGCCGATGAACCTAAATGCGGTCATATCCGGCAGAATTGAGAAAAGCTATCCGGACACGGTAAAAAAACATTTTCCGGATTATATGGGAATTGTATTTGAGCAGATGTGCAGGGATTATCTGCTTTACTATGCCGATGAGCTGCCTGTCGCGCTCTCTGAGATAGGTCAGTGGTGGGGGACGGATCCTGCCTCTAAAAAAGAAGTACAGATCGATATTGTGGGCGCTTCTGCTGACAGCCGGGAGTATATGATCGGTTCCTGCAAGTACAGGAATGAAAAGATCGGTGTCGATGAATTGGAATTGCTGCGTCGTTATGCTTCCGTATTCGGTAAAGGCAGCAGGTATTATTTCTATATATTCTCAAAAGGAGGTTTTACGGACGGCCTTCGTAAGCTTGGTGATCAGGGTGAGGTTACGCTGCTGACGCTGGAGGATATATACAGATAGAAAACAGGATATTGTATAAAATTAGAGATTTCTGATTGGAGGTTATATAAGATTTTGGGTTATGATATGGATAAGACGAACAAGATAAACACGGTGATATTTGATATGGACGGGACAGTCCTCAATACGTTAGATGATCTTACGGACTCTGTAAATTATGTCCTTAAAAGATATGATCTGCCGGTCAGGTCAAGGGATGAATACCGGAGGTTTTTTGGGAATGGGATCCGACATGCATTAAGATGCGCAGTGCCGTCTGACATTTCAGATGATATAGTTGACGAAATGATCCCGGTGTTTAGAGAACACTACAATAAGCACTGCCTTGACAGGACAAAGCCATATGATGGGATTCCTGAACTTATGGGCGAGCTGAAAAAACAGGGCTACAGGATGGCAATCGTTTCCAACAAAATAGATTCTGCTGTGAAAGAGCTGAATGAGAGGTTTTTCTCCGATTACATGTCTGTTGCGATCGGTGAAAAAACGGGGATTCAGAGAAAACCTGCGCCGGATACGGTGCTGGAAGCGCTTCGCCAGCTGGGTGCTTCCAAAGCGGAAGCGGTCTATGTCGGGGATTCGGAGGTCGATCTTCAGACTGCGAGAAACGCGGGGCTGCCATGTATAGCGGTTCTCTGGGGATTTAGGGATAGGGAGTGGCTGATCCAAAATGGAGCAAAAGCATTTGCGGAGGCGCCGAAGGATGTGATTTCCATTCTTTCCACCGTGCTTTGAGCGCTACGGATTCCCTGACAGTGGATTAGTCTGGCCTTAGATGGAATGTTCTGTGTCCGTATCCGACTCACGGAGTCCGCTATTCCCCATGAGCCCGAAACGGTATTCTTATGATTGATAAATGCCGGGCAGATAGCGTATAATAGGAGATAGAATGGGAAGTGAGTATTCAGTATTTATCGGGGGTTTACTATGTCAAATAAAAAAAATAGAAGGAATGCCGGCAGCACACCGGGCAGGAAGCCCGGCAGCGCGGCGGGACAGGGTTCGGAAAAACGGAGTGGCAATCCCGCAGGACAGGCAGCGGGCAGGAAGTCCGGCGGCGCGGCGGGACAGGAGCTTGCGAAGGGGCGTGGAGCTTTGCCTTTACAGGGGCAGGAGAACAGGACCGGAAATCAGCCGGTGGAGAAGAAGGTGGATCGATCCGCTGGGGCAAACGTGAAGCCGCCGGAAAAAAAGAAACACAGGAGGATCAGCATCCAGTTTGTGGTGGGGATTCTTCTGCCGATGCTCATCATCTGTTATCTGCTTGTGGCGTATTCCAATATTCCGTTTATTGCGAAATGGCGGACGATCTATATAGAGACGGCGATGACGACCAACAGCCACCAGTGGCTTGCCACCATCTTTTTCCCGGATTCGGTGATCGATGAGGTGATGAAAAAACGGAAGCAGAGCTTCAAGGAGCAGGCGAAGGTTGAGAGCAAATGGGAGCCGACGGAGGAGGAAGAGGAACCGGAGGATACGGCGGAGAGGGATGCCTTTTTCGCGTCCTACTGGGAACTGGACAGCCTGTCCATGCGGGCTTACCTGGAACGCCATCCGGAGCTTGTGGCCGATGGCTATGACAAGCTGAAATTAAAAAATATGGAAAACAATCTGGGGCTGTTTTCTGCTGAAGGGGAAGCCGTATTGGCCATTGATATTCCCAACCACCTCCTGATCCTTGGTGTCAGGGGCGAGGGATATCAGGGCAAGCTGGCGATCGTGAAGGATCCATCCCAAATTGTGCTTGGCAAGTCTGCCGCGCTGGGATCCTTCGGGCAGGAGATCGATTCCTTCTGCCGGGACTATGACGCGGTGCTTGGGATCAATGCAAGCGGCTTTGTGGACGTGGACGGCGTGGGAACCGGAGGGGAGGTCAACGGCTGCCTCGTGGTGGACGGCGTCAACTATGGCAGGCATTATACGGAGGCGGACTGGAAATATTTTGGATTCAAATATAATAACCGGATGTACATCACGAATTATACCTATGGCATGGAGTCGGAGTACCGCTGGGGAATGGAATTTTTCCCCGCACTGATCGTGGACGGCGTCAATATGGTGGACGGAACCTATGGCATGGGGATACAGCCGCGTTCCGCTTTCGGGCAGAGAAAGAACGGGGATGTGCTGATGCTGGTGGTGGACGGCAGGCAGGTGGGTTACAGTCTGGGCTGTACGGTAAACGAGATGAGCGACATCCTGCTGCGGTACCGGGCATATCAGGCCATGAATCTGGATGGGGGAAGCTCCTCTGTCATGTATTATGACGGAGAATTTATCACGTCCTCCTCAAGCGTGACGGGGCGTGGAAGATACATGCCGGACGCGTTTCTGGTGAAGAGGGTGGATGGATCATCGCCAGGGGAGGACAGGAACGGGGAATAAAAACCAGGCACAGTTCATGCTAAAACGTAAAGCGTATGCCGGGGCATATGGTTGTGATTGGATTGCAGGCGTTAAAATGAGGGCAAGGTAATGTGTGAAATCTGTAATAAGAAAAAGCAGGGAACATGGCTGCGCAGGATGAAGGGTGGCGTGGAGGAGGGTTCTGGACGCTGCAAAAAAAGAGGATCTTCCGGATTATGGATCGCAATGCTGTTCTTAGCCTTCCTGTGCGGGCTGCCGTTGCCTGCCAGCGCCAGGGAGATGGTAATCGCTCTGGATCCTGGACACGGGGGCGGGGAACAGGGCGCTGTCTGTTACGGCATTCAGGAAAAGGACGTGGATCTTCTGATGGCAAAGCTTGTGAAGGTGGAGCTGGAGCAGTATGACGGCGTTCGTGTGGTGCTTACCAGGGAAAAAGATGAGCGCGTGGGACTGGAAGAGCGGGCGAGGCGGGCATGCGTCGCCGGAGCGGATCTTTTGGTGAGCCTGCATTTCAATGCGAGCGTGTCGGGCAGGTCGAAGGGCGCTTCTGTATATATCAGTACTGCGGAGGAGACCCTTCCGGGGCTTCGCGTGCTGGCGGATCATCTGCTTGGGCAGTTTGAGGCGCTTGGCCTGGAAAATGCCGGAGCCTTTGCGAGAGTGACGCAGCTTGGGGGACGGAGGGCAGATGGCAGCTTTGATGACTACTACGGGGTGCTGCGGCATTCCCATAACTATGGAATGCCGGCGGTGCTTGTCGAACACTGCTTCATGGACAATGAGGAGGACTGCGTGTGGCTGGGATCCACAAAACGGCTGGAATGTCTGGCGAGGGCGGATGCCGCGGGCATTGCGTCCTGTTACGGATTCGCGAGGAAAGACGGAAGGCGGGTGAGGGCGCTTCACGCGAGGGTGTTTGGCGCCACCAGCCGGGGAGTGGAGATGCAGTACTTCAAGGCGCCCAGGTTAAGCGGGATCCGCCTGCTTTCATATGACGGCGGAACGCCGGGAATAGCGGAGTATGAGGTGGATGTGGAGGACCGGGTAGGGATTCATTCCCTTTGGCTGGTGTATCGGGGATCGCAGGGAAAGACGATGACGGTTTCTTTCTCCCTGCAGGAGCCGCTGGTGACGGGAACGCACCGCGTCAGCGTGTATGTGCCGGCAGGCGTGGCGCTGGATCAGTACACCCTCTGTTTTGCCGGGGCGTATAATACGGCAGGGTATGATGTAGCCTATAACCGGAGCGGGGATACCTTTGTCGGCTTTGGAAAGTGTGAATGGCAGAATGTTTTCCCCTATGACGGAGAGGCGGATCTGGCTGTGGAGCGGGAAGCGGGGATTCCAGAGGAATACGCGTCCATGCAGCAGGAAAAGCTCAGGCAGGAGCTGAGAAAGGCGTGGGAAAAACGAAGTCTCCGGTATAGAAGCTTTACGCCGGGAAAAAGCAGATAGGAAAAAGCTGACCGTCTCCGGAAAGGGTTTTCTGGATGTGTGGCTTTAGGCAGGCAAAAGGAAGATGGTAAGAAGCAGATAAGAAAAAGGCTTCCCGATCCGGGGCGGGAAGCCTTTTTACGCACAGGTGACGACCGGCAAGGCGGGCAGGCTGATCCCAGACGACATGCCTGATTGCGCTGGAATCTTTGCCCGGCAGCAGCCGGCGCCCGTTATGAAGCAATCCTGCATTGCTTATTGTTCGGTAATGTCGCCCAGATCAAACAGGCTGGTGTCCTCCCTGTTCAGGGAGTGTTCATAAATATCAAACATATTGTCAAAAATGCCTGCAAGTCCGGTAAACTGGCAACCGTAGCGGTAATGCCCGTCCTCTAACTCAGTTCTGCGCAGGATCTTGACAACAGTCATCACCTTCTGGTTGGAGCTTCCTAGCTGTATGGTTGCGTTGAAATAGTAACCCTCCGGAATATAGGTGGGCGCATAAAATCCGATTCCATCCTTGGAAATATCGAACACCTCGATCTCTGTATTCAGATCCTTTATGATATCATTATCCTGCTTGAATACTTCTGAAATCTCCAAGGTCAGGTGAATGGGCGATCTCTTGTAACGTCTTTTTTCTTCCATGATTCTCCTCCATTGTTTCAATCCATACCGATAGTTTAATGAGTATGACATTCATCCGTAAATTGGATATATCCACGGGTTCTGTTCTTGGGCACGTGGAGCGCCTTCTTGTCAGTGGGGGATACCGTTTCACTCTGCCCCCCGCTGCCGCTGAGTCTGATCGTGACAATTCCTCGCTCCGCTTATAGAAGCGGGGGATTCCTTGTTATATCATGATAAAAATAGTCAGGCAGCCCGGATGCAGGGCATGGCCGATCCTGCCGGGTTATGGTGCGGACTGTCCGCTAAGGACTGCGGAAAAAACTGAAATGAGGACAGCCGGGAACTGCAGCTCCGGGATTTTTCGCGGAGGCAACAGAATCTTATAGCTATTGTAGCATAAAGAACGAGAAATAACAAACAAAATTAGTGAATCCGTTGACAGTTTTCCAAAAAAAGGGTACTATTGCAAGTAGGAGACAGGCGTTGGAGTGGGCCAAATGGGCTTTGGCGGTTTCCTGAAGCCTGTTTGTATAGCACGGCCTGGGGCAGATCATTTATAGCTGAGGCTTGAGGATCTTGCAGTGGAACTGAAGCTTTGTTTGGGCTGTAACGCTGTAGGCCCGGTATCATATGACATAAGGAGGACGAACATGAAGGACAAGTATGTAAGCCCGCTGTCAGAGCGGTATGCAAGCAAGGAGATGCAGTATATTTTTTCGCCGGATATGAAGTTTAAGACCTGGAGAAAGCTCTGGATCGCGCTGGCTGAGACGGAATATGAGCTGGGATTATCGGAAAACGGCAAGCCGGTGATCACGATGGAGCAGATCGAGGAGCTGAAAGCGTATCAGAATGACATCAATTATGAGGATGCCAGAAAGCAGGAGAAGAAAGTACGCCATGACGTGATGAGCCATGTGTATGCATACGGCAAGCAATGCCCGGCCGCGGCGGGGATCATCCATCTTGGCGCGACAAGCTGCTATGTAGGGGATAATACGGATGTGATCGTGATGACGGAGGCTATGAAGCTTGTGCGGAAGAAGCTGCTCAATGTGATCAGCAAGCTGACGGATTTCGCGATGAAATATAAGGATCTTCCGACGCTGGCGTTTACGCATTTCCAGCCCGCGCAGCCCACGACGGTCGGAAAGCGCGCGACGCTGTGGATCGAGGAGCTGATGCTGGACCTGTCCGATATCGAATATATGATCAGCCAGCAAAAGCTTCTGGGCTCTAAGGGTACAACCGGAACACAGGCCAGCTTCCTGGAGCTGTTTGACGGGGATCACGAGACGATCCGCAAGATTGACGGGATGATCGCGGAGAAGATGGGATTTAAGGAGTGTTATCCTGTTTCCGGACAGACCTATTCCAGAAAGGTGGACGCGAGAGTGCTGAATGTCTTAAGCTCCATTGCGCAGAGCGCCCACAAGTTCTCTAACGATATCCGTCTGCTGCAGCATTTGAAGGAGGTGGAGGAGCCATTTGAGAAAAACCAGATCGGATCCTCTGCAATGGCCTATAAGCGCAATCCCATGCGCTGTGAGAGGATGGCATCGCTTGCCAATTATGTGATGGTGGATGCGCTGAATCCTGCGATCACAGCGGCGACACAGTGGTTTGAGCGGACGCTGGACGATTCTGCCAACAAGCGTATTTCAGTTCCGGAGGCGTTTCTCGCGATTGACGGTATCCTGGATCTGTATCTGAATGTGGCGGACGGGCTGGTGGTATATGATAAGGTGATCTACCAGAGATTTATGAAGGAGATTCCCTTCATGGCGACCGAGAATATCCTGATGGACGCGGTAAAGCGGGGCGGCAACCGGCAGGAGCTGCATGAGAAGATCCGCCAGCATTCGATGGCGGCCGCGGATGTTGTGAAGAAGGAAGGGAAGGAAAATGACCTGGTTGACCGGATCGCGCTGGATCCCGATTTCGGCATGACGAGGGAGGCGATCGAGAAGATCCTGGAGCCGAGGAATTTTGTGGGACGCGCGCCTGAGCAGACAGATGAGTTTATCAGCGAGGTGGTACGGCCGGTGCTGGAGGCAAATAAGGATCTTTTGGGACTGACAGCCGAAATTAATGTGTGACTTGCGCTAAAAGCAAAGCAGAAATTATTTTCTGATAAAAGGACTGTATTCCTGAATATGACAGCGTGGATTGGAGCAGATGCCGCGCTTAACAGATTGCAACGGTTTCATTTTTTGAAATCGTTGCAATATTTTGTAAATTTTTTATGAATTTGACAAAAAAGACTAGGGAGAATGGGCAAGGATATGATATACTTATTCTGGCTTATATGAAGAGAGGGCAATGTTCCAGACCCGACTGGAGCACTGCGAAAACGGAACAGAAAGGGTGATTGCGTGAACAACCACAAAGAACGAATTAACACTTATTCCCAGGTGACAGACGAGATCAGGGGCTTATCCGATTTATGCCTTGAGAATCTTTCAATATCACCGGAGCTTTACAGCAAGTATGAGGTGAAGCGGGGGCTCAGGGATATCAACGGTAAGGGTGTCCTGACCGGTCTGACCGATATCTCCAAGATTCAGTCATACATTGTAGAGGATAATGACATGATTCCCTGTGAGGGCAAGCTGTACTATCAGGGTATCGATGTAGAGGATATTGTAGACGGATTTATGAAAGAGGGAAGGTTTGGCTATGAGGAGACGGTATATCTGCTCCTTTTCGGCACGCTTCCCGATGAGGAGGAACTTGCCAAGATCAAGCGGATCATCTCGAATTACAGGATGTCCCTGCCCACAGATTTTGTACGGGATATCATTTTGAAGGCGCCCAGCAAGGATATGATGAATACGCTGCAAAGATGTATCCTGACGCTGTACGCCTATGATGAGAAGGCGGATGACACGAGCATTCCCAATGTGTTGAGGCAGTGCCTGCAGCTGATCTCTGTGGTGCCCCTGCTCTCGGTATATGGGTATCAGGCCTACAGCCATTATCATGACGGCAACAGCCTTGTGATTCACAATCCGCAGCCGGATCTCTCCACGGCGGAGAATCTGTTGTACCTGCTCAGGCCGGACAGCAAATATTCAGAGCTGGAGGCCAGGATCCTGGATCTGGCGCTGGTGCTGCACGCTGAGCATGGAGGCGGCAACAACTCCACCTTTACCACCCATGTAGTGACATCCTCCGGAACAGATACCTATTCCTCCATGGCGGCTTCCCTCGGATCCCTCAAGGGTCCCAAGCATGGCGGCGCGAATATCAAGGTGACGAAAATGTTCATGGATATGAAGGAGAATGTGAAGGATTGGAGCGATGAGGAGGAGATCAAGAGCTACCTGAAGAAGCTTCTGCACAAGGAGGCATTTGACAGGGCAGGGCTGATCTACGGCATGGGACATGCGGTGTATTCCATTTCCGACCCGAGGGCGAAGGTACTTAGAAGCTTTGTGGAGAAGCTGTCCGTGGAGAAGGGAATGACGGAGGAATACCAGCTCTATACGAATGTGGAAAAGCTCGCGCCGCAGGTGATCGCGGAGGAGCGCAGAATTTATAAGGGCGTCAGCGCGAATGTGGATTTCTATTCGGGATTTGTATATCAGATGCTGGGACTTCCGGCGGAGCTTTATACGCCGCTGTTTGCGGTAGCGAGAATGGCCGGCTGGAGCGCGCACAGGATTGAGGAGCTGATCAACCAGGGCAAGATCATACGTCCGGCGTACAAGGCAGTACGGAATAACCGGGAGTATCTGCCGATGGAGCAGAGATGAGGTTTTTCATATTTTTGGATGGATGAGAAACGGGATTTCCGCGTGACTGTTGATGGAAAAAGGGATTTGCGCATGCGGAAGAGAAATGGCTGATATTGTATAATGCAGGGAGGTTTTGGTTATGAATAATAAGGTGATGAACCGGTTGAGTTATGGATTATTTGTGCTGACGGCAAAGGACGGGGACAAGGATAATGGCTGCATTATCAACACAGCGATGCAGGTGACGACCTCTCCGAACCAGATCGTCATTACGGTGAATAGGGACAATTATACACACGACATGATCGTGAAGACAGGGGAGTTCAATATTTCCATTCTGGATGAGAGCGCGAAGTTTGGAACCTTTCAGCACTTTGGATTCCAGAGCGGCAGGGATGTGGACAAGTTCGCGGAGATCACATTTGCGAGGGCGGAGAACGGGATCGCTTATCTGACAAAGGAGTGCGGAGGATATATCTCCGGCAAGGTTGTCCGGACGGTGGAGCTTTCCACCCATACGATGTTTATTGCGGAGGTGACAGGAGGGGAACTTTTGTCGGATGATCCTTCCGTGACCTATGCGTATTATCACGCGAACATCAAGCCGCAGGCGGCTCCGAAGGAGGAGAAGAAGGGATTCATCTGTACCATCTGCGGTTACATTTATGAGGGAGATACGCTTCCTGCGGATTATGTATGCCCGATCTGCAAGCATGGCGCGGAGGATTTCAAGCCCCTGTAAAGGTATGGCGGGATGCAGGAACCGGGCGGCGGGAAGGCCGGCAGGGAAGGAAAGAATGAGTCAGGTGACATCAATGCTTGAAGACAGAGAAAAAGCAATCATAAAGGGGATATTTGGTATTGTATTGTTTTATGCGGCTGTACAGCATTTTCAGGCCGTGAAGGGAGCTGCGCTTGCTTTCTGGCACGCTGTCTCCCCTCTGGCTTACGGGATTGTGATCGCTTTCGTGATCAATCTGATCGTTGTCCGGCTGGAGAAGCATATGCAGCGCGGGATTTTCGCAAACCAGACGATCAGGCGGATCGTGTCCATCGTGACAGCGGTGCTGATCCTGACAGGCGTGATCGTGGTGGTCTGTTTTGCCCTGATTCCGGGAATTGTTGACAGCGTCAGGCAGATTGCCGACAAGGCGCCGCGCGCGCTGGAATCGGCGCTTGATTTTCTGGAAACCCGCCTGGGCATTTCCAGAAATGTCATTGAGGCGATAGAGAATTTTGAAGTGGATGAGAATCTGGTGGACAGCATGTTCGGGCTGATTGAGAATCAGTCCGTGATCGCAGCTCTTAAGGCCAGCGGCAATATGGTCAGCAGCGTTTTCGCGGTGATCGCCAGGCTGTTTGTGGGGCTGTTCTTTGCGTTTTATATCCTGGCGCAGAAGGAGTCCATTGGAGCTTTTGTACACCGGTTGGTGGAGACCTATCTGCCGGAACATGCTGCAAAAAGGCTTGAGCATATCGGGAAGCTGACATACGACACCTATGCGGGATTTATTTCCGGACAGTGTATGGACGCGGTGATCCTTGGCTGTCTGGTCATGCTCTCCATGGGGATCATGAGGCTGTCTTATCCTGTACTGATCGGCGTGATCGTTACAGTGACGGCGTTGATCCCGGTAGTAGGCGCGCTGTTCGGCGGATCCATCGGCGTGGTTCTTTTGGTCATGGATTCACCTGTGAAGGCGCTGACCTTTGTCGTGCTGTTCCTGATCCTGCAGCAGATCGACAACAGGCTGATCTATCCGCATGTGGTGGGCAACGCGATCGGAATTCCTTCTATTCTGATCTTTGCCGCGATCGTGTTTGGCGGGGAAATCAGGGGGGTGCTCGGCATGTTCCTTGGCATTCCGTTTACGGCGGTGATCTACACGCTTGTTCAGGAGGATATGGAGAGAAGGAGAGAGCGGGAGCAGAGACGCGGGAAATAACGACGTCCTGTTTCTTTTGTTTCTGTTCGGCCCGATAATGAAAGAAAAAGCTAGGAGAGAAATGATGCGAAGCAGCAGTCCTAAACAACAGTCAAAGGATCAGTCCGGAAATCAGAAGAAAAAACGGGAGAAGTTCCATCTGGGATCCGGGCGTATTTTGATGTTCAGTTTTTTATTTGCCATATTGGTGGGAACGTGGATCCTGACGCTTCCCATATCTTCAGCCATAGGAGAACAGACAGATCTGGTGACCGCGCTGTTTACGGCGACCACCTCGGTTTGCGTGACGGGACTTGTGGTGGTGGATACCTATATGCACTGGAGCGTGTTCGGCAAGGTGATCATATTGCTTTTGATTCAGCTCGGCGGTCTGGGAATCATGACGGTATCCTCCATGCTGATGCTGATCGCGAAGAAGAAATTCTCCATACGGGACAGGATCCTGTTATATGACGCGTTCAATATGGATACCCGTTCCGGCATCCTGTCGTTTCTGGTGGCGGTATTCAAGGGAACCTTTGCGGTAGAGGGAGCCGGAGCGGTGCTGTACAGCCTGATCCTGGTTCCGGAATATGGAAGAAAGGGAATCCTGTATGCCATATTTACCTCTATTTCCGCCTTCTGCAATGCCGGGATCGATATTTTCGGGCCGGACAGTCTGTGCGCATACCGTTCGGATCCCGCCATGCTGACGGTGACCATGCTGCTGGTGGTGCTGGGCGGACTCGGATATGTGGTCTGGT
>CAMHJT010000069.1 GCA_946185495.1 uncultured Clostridiaceae bacterium
CTTACCAGTCTTCTTGCTTACTGCATGAACATTCTCATGAGCCTTATGATGCTCTCCATGATCTTCGTAATGATCACCATGAGTGCCGCAAGCGCGGAGCGTATCGTAGAAGTCCTGAATGAGGAATCCGATATCACAAATCCCGCAGATCCCGTCATGACTGTTGCGGACGGCAGCATCGAATTTGATCATGTCAGCTTTTCCTACCGTCAGGATGCGGGCGAGCCGGTCCTCAAGGATATCAACCTGCAGATCCGGTCCGGGGAATCGGTCGGCATCATCGGCGGTACCGGCTCCGGCAAATCCACGCTGGTCAACCTGATTCCAAGATTTTACGATGCCTCGAAGGGCGAAGTGCTTGTAGACCAGGTAAATGTCAAAAGGTATTCCTTTCACCAGCTTCGGGATCGTATGGGAATAGTTCCCCAGAGGGCGGTGCTCTTTCATGGAAGCATCGCGGAGAATCTCCGCTGGGGAGATCCGGATGCGACGGAGGCTGAGCTTTTCAAGGCGGTCCGCACTGCGCAGGCCTGGGATGTGATCACATCGAAGGAGAACGGGCTTGATGAGCTGGTCCTGCAGGGCGGCAAGAACCTGTCGGGAGGGCAGAGGCAGAGGCTGACGATCGCAAGGGCGCTGGTGCGGGAGCCGGAGATCCTGATTCTGGACGACTCTGCTTCCGCGCTGGACTTCGCGACTGACGCGAAGCTGCGGAGGGCGATCCGGAGAGCTACGGAGGATATGACGGTGTTTATTGTATCCCAGAGGGTTTCCACGATCAAGGACGCCGATCAGATCCTTGTGCTGGAGGACGGCTGCCTGGTGGGCAGGGGAACCCATATGCAATTGCTGGAGACCTGCAGGGCGTATCGGGAGATCGTGCGTTCCCAGGAGGATGCGGACGGAGCGCAGGGAGCCGGGAAACCGGGTGACGGAAATGAGCTAAAGGACAGTGCGGCACAGCAGGCCGGGAAACCGCGTGACGGAAATGTGTCAAAGGCCAGTACATCACAGGGAGCCGGGAAACCGGGCGGCGGAAATGTGCCAAAGGGTAGTATATCGCAGGATGCCGGGAAGCGGGGAGGCGTTTCCGGCAGGTCCGGGGAAGGGAATCGCGCAGGGCAGAAAAAAGAAAGCCGCAGAAGGAGGAGACACAGACATGGATGACAAAAAACAACTGGAAAAACAGACGGTCAGGCGGGTGCTCTCCTTTATCAGCCCATACAGGCGCTATGTGTGGCTGTCTCTGTGCTTTGCCCTGATCACGGTGGCGACAACCCTCTATGCGCCTGTGGTGACAGGAAAGGCGATCGACCTGATCGTTGCGCAGGGGAAGGTAGATTTTGACGGGCTTAAGCCGCTGCTGATCCGTTTTGCGGTGGTGATCCTCTGTACCGCAGTTTCGACTTTTCTTATGTCGCTTGCCAACAACAGGATTACCTATGAGGTGGTACGGGATATCCGCGTGAAGGTGTTTGAACATCTGAACGAGCTGCCGCTTAGATATGTGGATAACCGCCAGTACGGCGAGGTGGTATCGAGGGTGATCAATGATGTGGATCAGTTCTCGGAGGGATTGCTGATGGGATTTACGCAGCTTTTTACAGGCGTGATCACGATTCTTGGAACCCTGCTGTTCATGCTTTCGGTCAATGTGAAGATCACGCTGGTGGTGGTCTGCATTACGCCGGCATCGCTGTTTGCCGCAAGCTTCATCGCGAAGAGGACATTTCATATGTTCCGGCTTCAGTCGGAGAGCAGGGGGGATATGACTGCGCTGGTGGAGGAGCTGGTTGGAAGCCAGAAGGTGGTGCAGGCCTTCGGCTATGAGGATGAGGCAAAAAGAAGGTTCGGGAAGGTCAATGAACGCCTGAGCGGATATAGCCTGCGGGCTATCTTTTTCTCCTCGCTGACTAATCCGGTCACCCGTTTTGTCAACGGACTGGTGTATGCGGGGGTTGGAATTGTGGGAGCGCTGAGCGCAGTTGGCGGAGGTATCACGGTTGGCCAGCTTGCCTGTTTCTTAAGCTATGCCAATCAGTACACGAAGCCGTTCAATGAGATCTCCGGCGTGATCACCGAGCTGCAGAACGCGATTGCCTGTGCTGCCAGGGTGTTTGAACTGCTAGATGAGGAAGCGGAACAGCCGGACGCGCCGGACGCCCATGTGCTGACAAGGCAGGAGACGGAGAAGAAGACCGATATCACGCTGCGGCATGTGGCGTTTTCCTACACGAAGGAGAAACCGCTGATCCGGGATTTAAGCCTCACGGTCTCCAAGGGACAGCGCGTGGCGATCGTCGGGCCTACGGGCTGCGGCAAATCCACCCTGATCAATCTGCTGATGCGTTTTTACGACATTGATGACGGAAGTATCATGATCAACGGAAACAGCATTTACCGGATCACAAGGGACAGCATGCGGGATAATTATGGGATGGTACTGCAGGAGACATGGCTGAGATCCGGAACCATCGCGGAAAACATCGCTTACGGGAGGCCGGAGGCGGATAGAGAGGAGATCATCAGGGCGGCAAAGGCCTGCCATGCGCATGAGTTTATCAGGCGGATGCCGGATGGATATGATACTGTGATCGGGGAAGATGGCGGCATGCTGTCCCAGGGGCAGAAACAGCTGTTATGCATTGCCAGGGTCATGCTGGAGCTTCCGCCCATGCTGATCCTCGATGAGGCGACCTCGTCGATCGATACGCTCACAGAGCTGAGGGTGCAGAGCGCCTTCGCAAAGCTGATGGAGGGAAGAACCAGCTTTGTGGTTGCACACAGGCTGTCAACCATCAGGGAGGCGGATGTGATCCTGGTCATGAAGGACGGGGATATCATAGAGCAGGGAAGCCATGAGGCGCTGCTTAAGAAAAACGGGTTTTACGCGAAGCTGTACCATAGCCAGTACGCCGGCGGGTGAGAGGGAAAAAGTAAGAGAAAATTCACTTGCATTTTTGTGTGAGAATGGTATAGTAGCATAGGAGCAGCTGATTATGGCAGATCAGATATAGAAAAGGGATGGTATCATGAGCAAAAAGAACGCGAATAAAAAGAAAAAGAAACATCAGAGGAGACAAGCGCCTTCTGATCAGAGAAATGAGCAATCCCGAAAGAGAGCTGCGGAGCAGGTTGAGGAGCAACAGGAGAGGTCTGCAAAACAGGAGGAAAAGGAGCAGGAACGGACTGTCGGGCAGGAAGTGAAGAAGCAGAAGCGGGCTGCCGGGCAGGAAGTGAAGGAGCAGAAACGGGCCACAGGGCAGAAAGTAGAGGAGCAGGCTGCGGAGATGCAGGACATGGAGGAAAAGCTGCGTTTTCTGGATCGTGTCGCGCGTGTGCCTGCCGTGAAGGCTGTGGTCAAGGTGATCCGCATACCGGTGATCGGGCATCTTCTTCTTGCGCTTGTGCTGAATCTTTTTCTGGAAACATTGAGCAGGCATTCTATCGTGAAAGCGTTCTCCTTTATCGGGAAATCGCCTGTCGTGTTTCTGTATAACGCGTTTATTATTTTTGTCACGCTTTCGCTGGTGCAGTTTGCCAAGAGGAAGGTATTTGCGACGATATTCGTCTGTTTTGTGTGGATCCTGTCCGCCTTTGCCAATTTTATTGTGTTGTCCTTCCGGACGACGCCGTTTTCGGCTATTGATATTCTGATGATCCGCAATGTCATGACAATGCTGGACAAGTATATGTCAAAGTGGCAGATGGTGTTGAGCGCAATAGGGCTGGTGCTTGTTTTCCTGCTGCTGTTTTATCTCTATATACGGCTGCCGAAGACGCAGCATAAGAACAATCCATTCCGGGCTTCCGCCTATGTGTTTATGTGTGGATTCCTGATCGTAACGCTTACAAAGGTGGCGGTCAAGACGCAGACAGTTTCAGATAATTTTGGCAATCTGGCCTATGCTTATAATGACTATGGGTTTGCCTACTGTTTTTCCAACAGCATTATTGACGTGGGAATCAGCAAGCCGAGAAATTACAGCCGGGATACTGTGGCGGAGATCGTCAGGGGGCTTGACTATGACAAGACGCCGGTTGTGATAGGCAGCGCAGCCGGGGGGGATGACGCTTCTGTGACGAGCGGGGCAGTGACGGATGGAAGCGCGGAAAAAGGCGAAATGAGGAAGGACGGCGCTGTGATGGGCAACGCAGACGGACAGGCAGGGGTAATAGCGGAGAACGGGATGGCAAAGGCTGACGGAGAGGTGACGGGCAACGCTGGAGGAGCGGAAGCTGTGGACACCGGGAGTGCGGAAGCCGGGAGTACCGAAGGAGCGGAAGCTGTGGACACCGGGAATGCGGAAGCCGGGAACACCGAAGGAGCGGAAGCTGCGGACGACGGGAGTGCGGAAGCCGGGAACACCGAAGGGGCGGAAACAGGTGACGCGGAAGCCGGGAATACGGATGCTGAAGACGCGGAAGCAGGTGAAGGGCAGGAGGAAAAATCTGACGCTGCGACAAAGCAATACCCCAATATTATCGTGATCCAGCTGGAATCCGTGTTTGATACCAAATACATGAAGGATTTTTATCCGTCTGAAGATCCTATGCCGACGCTGACGGAGTTAAAGAAGAAGTATTCATCAGGCCTGTTCCGGGTGCCGGCGGTTGGAGCCGGAACCGCCAATACGGAATTTGAGGTGCAGACAGGAATGAGTACCCAGTTTTTCGGAGCGGGCGAGTATCCTTTTAAGACGATCATGCGCCGGAAGACCTGCGACTCGATGGCGTATGACCTCAAGCGCCTGGGCTATACGACAACAGGGTTTCATAATAATGACGCGACCTTTTATGAGCGCCATGTGGATTATTTCCATCTTGGCTTTGAAAATTTCTCCGGCATGGAGCATATGTACAACCTGCATTATACGCCTCGAGGCTGGGCTAAGGACGACGTGCTTGACGACCTGATGGCGGAGCGCATGCAGATGACGGAGGGCAGGGATTATATCACGACGATCTCTGTACAGCCTCATGGACGATATCCGAAGAAATACACCCGGACACTGACAGAGCTGACCTGTGAGTTCGGGGGAAAATATAAGGGCGATAAGCAGAAGAGGGCTGCATGGCAGTACTATATCAATATGTGCCGGGAGACGGATATGATGGTGCGGGATCTGGTGCATAAGCTTGAGCAGATCGGTGAGCCCACCGTACTGTTCATGTACGGGGATCATCTGCCCAGCCTGAATCTGGAGGAATCAGATCTCGATGGGATCAACCTCTATCAGACCGAGTGGGTAATGTGGGATAATATCGGCCTGTCAGTTGAGAAGAAGGATTTCACGTCATATCAGGCCAGTACCTATATCTTCAACAGGCTGGGATTGCCGGGAGGACTGATGCAGTGCTTCCATAACCGGTATATGGGGAAGACGGATGAACAGGATTACCTGAATAAGATGGAGATTTTGGAATATGATACACTGTATGGCAACAGGTATGTGTATGACGGAGAGGATCCGTTTCCTGTTATGGAGACTAATATGGGGATCCGCAAGATTGAGGTGCTTGGATATGAGATCATCGATGATACAGCCTGGATCTACGGGAAGGGCTTTAATCCATTTTCGCAGGTGTTCATTGATGGAAAGCAGGTTGAGACCAGATTTGGATCTTATACGATGCTGCGTGTGCCGGTAGAACAGTTTGAGGGCGGTAAGGAGCTTTATGTGGCACAGGCTGGCGACGACCATCTGGTGCTTTCTGTGACTGAGCCGTTTTCTCTGGATCAGTGGGATGCTTCGGAGGAGACATCAGAGGAGGCCGGAGCGGAACGATCTGAAGAAGGAGTGAAGGAAGCGTCAGAGGAGGCCGGAGTGGAACGATCTGAAGAAGAAGCGGGGAAAGCGTCAGAGGAGGCCGGAGTGGAACGATCTGAAGAAGCGGAGGAAGCGTCAGAGGAGGCCGGAGCGGAACGATCTGAAGTAGGAGTGAAAGAGAACCGGTAAATGTACACGGAGGAAGGGGCAGGCTTTGGATCCTGCCCGGTGTTGTTGGAAGAGGAAGGAAATGATGTTGGAAACGGGCATAGAGGTGGAAAATGAGAAAAAGAAGGATCATTAGGGTGATATCTGTCATCTGCTTTATCCTGTATATGATCGTGCTGACATATTTCCTGTTCCTCAGTGACGGGTTTGGCAGGGTGTCAGGATACGAGGAATACCGGTTTAACCTGGTGCCGCTCAGAGAGATCGTGAGATTTGTTCGCTATCAGGAAAATCTGGATTTCTTCTCGGTGTGGATCAATCTGCAGGGAAATGTATTTGCCTTTGTGCCCTTCGGCGCGTTGATCCGCTGGGTGATCAACCGTAAGGTGCGGTGGTACCAGGCGATGGAATATACATTTCTATTCAGCTTCAGCGTAGAGCTTTTGCAGCTTGTGACAAAGGTGGGCGTGTTTGATGTGGATGACTTGATCCTGAATACATTCGGAGGCCTGTTGGGGTTCTGGGTATATTATCTGCTGCTGCTGATCAATAAAAGGAGTGAGGAACAAAATGAAAGATAGCGCATACAGCATCAAAAGCATCAGTGCCGACGCGGTGGTCGCGTGCGTGATGGCGGCTTGCTCTGTTTCATGCATGGCGGGAGCCGTTGCGGTGTCCTACCGCTTTGAGGGGCGCGGTCCCGCTGCGGTGGGTCTTCTGGGGATCGGTGGACTGTTGTTTGCGATGCTTGGCATAGTGTTTACTGTCAGCGCGTGGAAATCCCCGGACGGAGGCTTGCTGATGAAGAGGATCGCGGGGATTGTCAACGGAGCGCTGCTTGTTATCTGCCTTCTGGTTTATATCATGGGATGGCTGTGAGAAGCTGTACAGCGTTCCAGACCGGATGTTGCCGGATAAAATCAGCGTGATTTGCGGGCAGGCTATAAAAAGGAGGCTGAAACAGCTTCTATAGAGGAGGAAAGCGGGATTGGGATATCAGAGTATTTTGGAAGAGGAAAATAAAAGTGTGCAGGAGCGTTACGCGCTTGCGATGGAGCGTGTCCGCCTGTTTCTAGAGGAGGACACAGGGATCAGGGAGCCGTATCTGGATTATTTTAAGAGAACGGCTTCTTTTTTGCTGGAAATGCAGGAGTGGAAGGAGCATGTGGAAAACGGAGATCTGGCGGAAAAGAGCTTCGAGGAGCAGCTTGCATATAACCATGCGCTATACAGGGATATTCTGCCGGGCGTGGATGGGTATGAGAAGAGCTACGCAAATCCGGCATATGCCGTAAAAATGCTTGGCGATGACATGGGAGGCCTGCTCTGCTTTCTTTATACGGAGCTGAGGGGGCTGATCGTCTATGCTGTAGAGCAGAGAATGCTGGACATGACCATTCATGTGGAGCTGTTTGTCCAGATCCTGTGCCTGTTCGAGGAGGGAGCTCCAGCGGCCGGGGCGGTAAGGGACGCACTGTATTATTTTGTGAGCGACTATGCGGATCACACGCTGGCCTGGCGCGTGCGGGAGCAGCTGGATCCAAAGCTGGATTTCGCGGTTGACATTGTAGAAAACAGCGACCTGACGGATCTCAGATATCTGTTCCGGTATGGGGAGCATATCGGGGAAAATGAGATACGCCTGGCCGAATTTCTAAACAGGATGCCGCAGGAACGGATCGACGCAATGGCCTATACCTATACGCATGGATATGAGGAGGGCTTCCGGATCGCGGGAATTGACCTGTCAGCCAAGAAGACGGTGAATCTCCGGTATTCCATCGGACAGGAGCGCATGGTGCGCGCGGCGGTCAGGCAGTTTGCGGGCATGGGGCTTAAGCCGGTGATCTACCGCACGCCGATCGCCAGAATCAACCGGAAACAGACCTTAAAGCCCGGATACACTTCGGTTTCCCCTAACCAGCAGTACGAGTATGACCACAGGGCAGATGACGCGCTGTTTCTCGACAGGGCGTTCGCTGACCGGAAACTGTCTGTGCTGCGTGGCGCGTATGAGGAGCTTAAGCAGGCGGCGTCGGAATTTGCGGGACCGGCGGTGATCGAGGTGTTTGGTGAAGAGCCCTTTGAGCCGGTGAATAAGCCGGAGAGCCTGAGTCTGTCTTCCAAACAGCAGCAGTTGTCCGTATCTGTTTCAGCGGAGGCTTCCAGAATTGTCAATGCCTATATACCGCAGACGAAGGTGAGTTTTACCCTAATCGCCTATCCCCTGCCTGAGATCGGGCCGGATTTTGAGGAGATCTTTGATGGCATTGTGAAGGTCAACACGCTGGACAATGAGGCGTTTAAACGGGTGCAGCAGCATATCATCGATGAACTGGATCAGGCAGCTTTTGTCCGCGTGACCGGGAAGGATGGCAACCGGACCGATATGACGGTGATGCTGCACGAGCTGGCGGATCCTTCGAGGGAAACCAATTTTGAAAACTGTACTGCTGATGTCAATATTCCGGTAGGGGAGGTATTTACTTCTCCAAGGCTTACGGGGACAAACGGAGTCCTGCATGTGTCCAAGGTCTATCTCAACGGCCTGTGTTTCAAGGAGCTTGAGCTGACCTTTGAGGATGGCATGATTCGTTCCTGCGCCTGCGCCAATTTTGAGGATGAGGCAGAAAACCGGAGATATATTAAAGAAAATGTCATGTTCAACAGGGAAACGCTGCCGATCGGTGAGTTCGCGATCGGAACCAATACGACAGCTTATGTGATGGCGAATGCCTATCAGATCGTGCACAAGCTGCCGATCCTGATCGTGGAGAAAATGGGGCCGCATTTTGCCGTTGGAGATACCTGTTACAGCCACAGTGAAGAAAACCGGCTTTATAACCCGGACGGCAAGGAGATTGTGGCGAAGGATAACGAGTGCTCCATTCTGAGAAAGACGGACGAGAGCAGGGCGTATTTCCAGTGCCATACGGATATCACGATACCTTATGATGAGATTGCGGGGATTGTCAGCGTGCATGCTGACGGTACGGAGGTTCCGGTTATAGAAAACGGGAGGTTCGTGCTTGAGGGCTGTGAGATGCTGAATGAACCCTTTGGAGGCGAAAAGAAGGACGTGAAATGATGAAGCAGCCGCCGGCAATGTATGTGCCGGCGGCTGCTCTGCCATGTGCCTGCTGCAAAATGGCAGCTGATCAGGCCTTTGTATCCTTGATGTCCAGAAGTTTTTTGACTGCGTCCTGATAATACTTTTCAGCGCGGTATCTCAGGATGACCTCCCGTTCTTCGGGCGTCAGATCCAAAGGCGGTTCGGTAGCGTCTTCAAAGCCCGCTGAACGCATAATGTCCGGAACCTGATACATCTGGCAGAGCATCAGCATATGGTCAGCGGATGGAATGTTCTGGCTGTTTTCCCAGCTATAGAGAGTTTTGGGAGAGATTTTGACATCGTAATTGTTCGCTAAGGCTTCAACGACATACTTGACAGAAAATTCATTGGCTTTGCGGTAATACCGTAGCATTCTTCCTATGTTCTGATTCTTCATGATTCTACCTCTGTAAAAAATGATTGCGATTTATCCATATCTTATAGTATGAAAAAATCCTTGTCAATCAAATACTTCCAAAAAGAAAAAATAATAATTGATATTCTATCAAGTGTAGAATATAATAGAAATGATTTGGAAGATTCTATTTTAAACAGAAGGAAGGACACAGTATGAAGACAGAGAGGTATTTATTAAAATATATCAGAGAGAGAGGGATCTCAGAAGAGGCTCTGAAAAGAGAGCTTGGGATAGACCTTAAGCAGATGGCAGACGGGGGAGAAGATCTTCCGGCAGACAAATTCCTGGAGATATGCAGGTATCTGGATATTACGCCGGAGCAGGTGATCGCGCATGTTCTGTAACAGTGCATTCTTTGATTGTAAGCCCTTAATCCTGACTAAAGGATTTGAAATGTCAACTCGTTTATGGTACAATGAGGGATAACCAGATTACCGTTTAGGTACGCCCGCTGGATATTACGCAAAGGAACTGGCCGGGCGCTGGATGGCAACAGAACTGATTCATAAGGAGGACAAAAGCGTGATCAAGTTATACGAAGGAGGTGCCTATCTGGTAAACGGCACCGAACTCATTGAAGACGGAGCAGATCAGGAGGCAGTTTTAAAGAGCAAGACAGGCAGCGTGATTTCGAAGGAGGAGGCAGCGAAGCAGACGATCGCTTACAGGATTTTGCAGAAGCATAATACCTCTGACGATATGGAGAAGCTCAAGCTGAAGTTTGATAAGCTGACCTCCCATGATATTACATTTGTGGGTATTATACAGACAGCAAGGGCTTCGGGCCTTGAAAAATTTCCGATTCCCTATGTGCTGACCAACTGTCATAATTCGCTGTGCGCGGTAGGCGGTACGATCAACGAGGATGACCACATGTTTGGCCTGTCATGCGCCAAAAAGTATGGCGGCGTATATGTTCCGCCGCATCAGGCAGTCATTCATCAGTACGCGAGAGAGATGCTGGCAGAGTGCGGCGCGATGATTTTGGGTTCAGATTCCCATACCAGATATGGTGCGCTGGGAACCATGGCCATCGGCGAAGGAGGCGGAGAACTGGTAAAGCAGCTTTTGTGCCAGACCTATGATGTGAAGATGCCGGGCGTTGTGGCTATTTATCTGGAGGGCAAGCCGCAGGACGGCGTCGGCCCGCAGGATGTGGCGCTGGCTATCATCGGTGAGGTATTTGCCAATGGATATGTCAAGAACAAGGTAATGGAGTTTGTCGGACCTGGCGTGGAGAACTTAAGCGCAGATTACCGGATCGGCATTGATGTTATGACGACGGAGACCACCTGCCTGTCTTCCATCTGGAAGACGGATGAGAAGGTGAGGGATTTCTATGACCTGCATGGAAGGACAGAGTGCTATGAGCAGTTAGAGCCTGGAGCAGTCGCGTATTATGACGGCGTGGTCCGCATTGACCTTGGCAGCATCAAGCCGATGATCGCGATGCCGTTCCATCCGAGCAATACCTATACCATTGAGGAGCTGAACGCGAATCTGATGGATATTCTGGAGGACTGCGAAAAGCGCGCCCAGGTAAGCCTTGACGGCAAGGTGGCGTTCTCCCTGAAGGATAAGGTGCGCGGTGGAAAGCTGTATGTAGACCAGGGTATTATCGCAGGCTGCGCAGGCGGCGGATTCGAAAATATCTGTGCGGCGGCTGATATCCTCAAAGGGGCAAGCATTGGCGCAGATGAGTTTACCCTAAGTGTATATCCAGCTTCGACACCGATTTATATGGAGCTTGCGAAGAATGGAAGGCTTGCGGATCTGATCGCGACAGGGGCGATCGTCAAGACCGCTTTCTGCGGCCCATGCTTTGGCGCGGGCGACACGCCGGCGAACAATGCGTTCTCCATCCGGCACTCTACCAGAAACTTCCCTAATCGTGAGGGATCTAAGGTGCAGAACGGACAGATTTCTTCTGTCGCGTTGATGGATGCCCGTTCCATCGCGGCTACCGCAGCCAATAAGGGCTATCTGACAGCGGCGACAGAGATGGATGTAACATATACCAATCCGAGATATTATTTCGACGCGTCGATTTATGAAAAGCGTGTGTATGATGGCGTTGGCAAGGCGGATCCCAGCGTGCAGATCAAGTTTGGTCCCAATATCAAGGACTGGCCGGCCATGGTAGCGCTGACGGAGAATCTTGTGCTGAAGGTTGCTTCCGTGATCCATGATCCGGTCACTACGACAGACGAGCTGATCCCGTCCGGAGAGACCTCATCTTACCGTTCCAATCCGCTGGGACTTGCGGAGTTTACGCTGTCACGCAAGGATCCGGAGTATGTAGGCAGGGCGAAGGCGATCCAGGCTGTGGAAAAGGTACGTGAGGAAGGAAAGTGCATGGGAGAGGCTTATCCGGAGATGAAGCAGATCATGCATAAGATCAAGGAGACATATCCTGAGGTAAACCATGAAAACACCGGCGTGGGTTCTACGATTTTCGCAGTGAAGCCGGGAGATGGCTCCGCAAGGGAGCAGGCAGCCTCCTGCCAGAAGGTTCTGGGCGGCTGGGCCAATATCGCGAAGGAGTACGCGACCAAGCGTTACCGTTCTAATCTGATCAACTGGGGCATGCTTCCCTTCCTGATGCCGGAGGAATACGAGCTGGAGAACGACGATTACATCTTTATTCCGGATATTGCGAAGGCTGTAAGGGATAAGCAGGATGACATCAAGGCGTATGTGGTGAATAAGGATATGAAGGAGCTGACCTTCCATCTGGGTGATCTGACAGATGATGAGAGAGAGATCATCTTGAAGGGATGCCTGATCAATTATAACCGCAGATGATTTGTTTGCGGAATGAAATGTAAGGATAATGAGGTGTCCTGCGGCAGGCGGGAGATGAGGTTCTTCCGCCTGGCGTGTCGTCTCGATCATTTTTGAATAGATCGAGACAACACATCCGCATGACCGTTCTATGATGATAACTTGAAGGAACAGGCTGGAAAAATAATGGCGAAAAAGAAGAAAATATCAGGCAGTTTTGCGATGCAGGCAACCATTCTGGTGATAGCAAGCATTGTGTCAAAATTGATCGGAATGCTATACAACATTCCCTTTGCGAATATTCTGAGCAAGGAGGGCAATGGATATTACGGCGCGGCACAGACGGTTTACGCGCTGATTTTGCTGATCGCGACCTTCAGCATCCCGGCGGCAGTCTCCAAGATCATGGCGGAGCGGATCCAGAAGGGAGAATATCGCAATGTCAAGCGAATATTGCAGGTGTCGATGCTCTATGTATTGGTGGTCGGGGGAGTGGCGGCGGTTGCTGCCTATGTGTTTGCTCCGATGCTGGTCAGCGAAAATGCGGTGCTGTCCCTCAGGGTGTTGGCGCCTACTATTTTTATGTCCGGATTTTTAAGCGTATTTCGGGGGTATTTTCAGGCGTATGGCAATATGGTGCCCACGTCGGTTTCCCAGATTGTGGAGCAGGTGTTTAACGCGGTGTTCAGCATCGCGGCAGCGCTTATTTTCATGAGACTGGCGGTGGCAGGCGGATATGAAGCCGGAAGCGATCAGTATTATGTATTCGGTGCAGCGGGAGGCACGCTTGGTACCGGAGTGGCAGTGGCGGCAGGCCTCGCCTATATGTGCGTGCTGTTTCGGAGGGAACAGAGGGAGCTTAAAGTAAAGCTGGATCAGGATACGACGAAGAATCTTTTATCCTATCGTGAGGTTCTCAGACTTTTGCTGATGATCGCGACGCCGATCATTTTCAGTTCCTTTATCTATAAT
>CAMHJT010000070.1 GCA_946185495.1 uncultured Clostridiaceae bacterium
GAATGGGTTTCTGACAACGTGTACAAATATGATGGATCTTTGTGGGCACTGTACACCTATGTCGATGGTTATGGTGTTGCTTTTTTTGATTATAATAAGGGATTATGGGTGAAAGAGAATGACCTGACAACACCACCGGCAAGGTTTAACAGGGATACGTGGCCTGTATTTAAGGAGGATACCAGTTACCGGTTTGATCCTTTGTCCCGCAGCTTTGTGGAGGATGAAAAAGGAAAATACATACTGGATCCGGAGGTAGGTACGGTATATCATACAGAGACGGAGCTGTATTATGATTTTTCAAGTGACAGATTTGTTACAAAGGATCGTATTCCCAAAAAGTACAGCTATGATACGTTCAGTCAGGAGTTTACAGTAAGCGGCCAGGGAAAATTCCTGTATGATGATTCTCTGGGGACATATTATGAATATGAGTATCCGAATCTGTATTATTATCCCGAAAAATATGCGTTTGTGGATAAGGCTGCGTATGAACAGTGGAAAAAGGATCAGACTCCCATTGATCTGGATGCGAAAGTCCGCAAAGCGAATTCCACAAGGTATGATGTGGATGAACTGACGGGAGCGGTATACATGGCGGAGCGGGGTTCTTACTATAATTATGAAAGCGACTGCGGCACGATATGTTATTATTATGATGGCCAAGTTAATAAAAGTACACGATATTTCTATGACTTTAATACAAGAAAATGGTGCCTGAAAAATGAATTGACCAAACAGGTCAGATTCAACAGGGAGATGAATCCGGAGTTAAAGAAAGACGCCCATTATTATTATGATGTCTTCAGCCGTTCCTTCAGGGAGGATCCCAATGGCAGGTTCGTATATGATGAGGAGACGGAAACCCTGTATCACACCGAAAAAAAGGTGTATTATGATTTTGCCAGAGATCTGTTCACGACAGACAAGACCACTCTGAAGAAATATTATCGATATGACGATTATTCCATGAGCTTTGTAAGGGATAACGGCGGATATTATCTCTATGACGATGCGCTGTCGACCTACAGTGGTGGTTCCCTGTATTTTTATCCAAAGAAATGTGAATTCATCACGAAGGCGCAGTATGAAGCGTGGAAGAATAAGGGGGAGGAACCGGATCTTACGCCTGACAGTGAAGCGCTGTATGAGTTCGACAGCAATTCAAAAACCTTTTTCAAGGATGCAGGCGGCAAATATAAATATTATGATAAACGCAGGACGTTTTATCACACATACTTTGATCCAAAGGAGGACGGAACTACTTTTTATGATTTTAATACTAAGATATGGGCAGAAGGAAAACAGCTGACAAAACAGATCAAATTCAGGAAAAAGAAAAGGGAATTTGAGGAGGATGCCCATTACTACTTTAACAGGCTGAACCGTTCTTTTGTCAAGGATGAAAAGGGAAGCTTTGTATATGAGGAGGCTGCGGGAACGGTACATCACATGGAACAGGATCTGTATTATGATTTCAATACCGATACCTTTGTTTCCAGGGATGAGCTTACTGACCAGTCCGTATATGATGAATGGGAAGAGGAGGAAGCGGAAGAAGAGAAAATAAACTATGATGATGATTTCTTCAAGGAAAGCGTCATTTCGAAGGCATCCTTATCCGGTGCGAAAAAGGTCGAGGCCAACACCAAGGGTATTATAGGAAAAAATTCCAAGGCTTCTACCAAGGGAACCTGGACCATCCAGGGACTTTCCATATACAAGGTGCAGCGGATCAAATGCTATGAGGATTACGGCCTGGCATCAGGCCAGAAGTTCCTTGATTTTCAGGGCTATATGATCGCCGATGTGAAGAAAAAGGGAGGAGGAACCCTTACCTATTCCACATCGGGAGTGGACAAAAGCATCGTGATGGGAGGCGCGGATGATAGCCACTGTGAGATCGTCAATTACGCCAAGGACGAAGTGAAGCGCGCGTTTGCCTCGAAGGATGCCCTCTATTCCTTAAGAATGGATATGGCAGACCAGATCGGTGCGGGAATCGAAGCCTTTGCCAATGCCGGCGGCGCCAAGCTGTCCGAAAAGAACGGCATCGTGGAGGACGTAGCGGTGGAGCTGCAGTACAAGGATATCCATGGATGGACCAGAAAGGTCACCCTGCCATTTATCCTGAGCAGCTTCCTGCAGGCAAGGAAGGCCTGCGGCGATGAACGGATCTTAAGCTTTGCAGGACGCGGGGACACCGTTGCCATGCAGGGATTGTTCCCGGAGTTCGACAGGCTGGCCGCGTCGCCGAAGATCGTCATGGGCGACAAAGCCAGGGAGGCCGTTGGGGAAAAAGGCATTCAGGTATTATACAATAACCGTGTCGCCAGAGTCGCCATGATGCAGGCCATTACCGCTACCGGCAAGGATGACATCAGCCTGTCCGGAATGTCGCTGTACAAAGGCGGCTGTATGCCCTATGTGGCGGGGGGCACCGACAGCGGGGGAAATACGTTAAAGGGCGCCACCCTGCAGTATGTATTCGAGAGTGCGGCACCCATCCAGTATTACACCACCACAGACGCCAAGGGAAGGATGGTGAGCGCAGGCGGCAGCGATACCATCAAGCTGGTGGCGTATAAGAGCGGGTCCCCGCTGGTTGCGGCCGGCTTTGGCAAGGACCGGTATATGGTCACGTTAAAGACCAGCAGCAAGGGCAAGTCAGGAACGAAGGATGACCTGTCCCTGATGTTCTATTTTGACAAGCAGGACGGAACCAAGGGAACCACCATCGCGTACCGTGTCAAGAAGGCGGCGGATGATTTCCTGGGCGAATGGCCCACCAAGTCAGGGGACAATTATATTTCTTCATACGGTCTCGGTGACGGGGGCGATATTTCCTTCCTCATCGAGGCGGCGGACCTGAAAGCGTTTACCGGTGTGGATATCACGCTGCTCGGCGACGACGAGTGGGTGATGGATAACCTGATCATCTCCGTAGTGGATGATATTTCCTTAAGGCGGGCTTACATCAGGGATCAGAATAACACCAATTACTGGGTGGAGCGCGAGATGACCGTTGCCCCCATATTCAGCCTGAAGGGCCGGGAGACCTATGTGCAGGACGGCGACGGAAACGTGATCGATGAGAACGGCAGGCAGGTTGAAAAGGAGAAGCAGCAAAAATATGACGACGAGGGCAACCCTGTCTATGACGATGACGGCAATCCCGTCTATGAGGATGTGGAGGGCAATGACGAGGAATACAGCGCGCCGAGGACCATCGATGAGCAGCTCTTCACCGGCGGGCAGTCCTACAACATCACCTTTAATTCCCGCACCATCAATGACGTGAGGGATTCAGATTACGCGGAGGTCCGCTACCGCATGACCTATGACCAGACCGGTGTGGACTGGGGCTTTGCCAAGAAAAAGCGCACCTACGACGTGTCCGTGAAGGTTGCGGAGGATCCGGATGTTGACACCGGGAACGGGGATTCCGGCTCCACCAACTATTTCTACTTCCAGCTGATCTTTAAGAACGGCAACAGCGCCTATGTGCTGGCCAATCAGCAGATCAGCAGTGACGGCTTCCGTTCCGGTAACACGGAGACCTTCACCATCGCGGTCAACAGGGACTATGGGGACCTGACGGCGGTGAGCATCATCCCGGAGGATATCGCGTCTGACGCGGATCCATTTGACAAGCTCAATATCGAAAAGATCACCGTGACGCAGCAGACTAACGGCGGCGCGGCGATGATGTATATCATAGACCAGGTGGGCTGGATCGACATCGATTACCGCGACGAGGGCGAGGGCGCGAGCTTCCGCGGACAGAAGGCGAGAACCGCCGGCGAGATCGCAAAGCACTGCAGGGTGACGGACAAGAAGAGGGTGTACAACCTGTTATGCGAGTTCGTGAACCTGCCCTGGGACAACGATTACTACCAGCTGGAAGGTTCGGTCATGGCAACGGTCTACTACAAGAGCACCGCGACGGGCAAGGTGGAGGCCGAGGAATTCGATGTGGTGTCCAGGCTGGCAGCTTATATGAACAAGAAGGCCAAGTCTTATGACGCGCCGACCAATCCGGACGACATCCGGGTGGCGTCTTCGCAGATGAAGACCATCTCCGATCCGGAATGGATGTTCCGCCCCAATACCACGGACCGGTTCATCATGCCGCCCCTGGCGGACGTGGAGTCCATCGAGGGTCTGGTATTCACGGCGCAGTCCAGGAACGGCTATCCCGCGACCTGGAACATCGGCAAGGTGTGCATTTCCGAGATACAGGAAGATGGCAGCCTGCAGATCAATGGAAATGAGGAATACTACAGGAATATGAAGACCCAGAGCCTGTGCTGCAGCGACGGGGAGACGGTCACGGTCAATGTTAATATCGGAGCTCCGTCCGCGTCGAAGGAGATCAAGTTCAACGAGAACAAGATCACATGGACGGCGGAGGGCTGGGCAACGCCGGTGAGCAGGATGCCGGATTCTTCGGACGACAAGATCAACGTGTTCGTGTACCCCACGGAGCGGAGCAGGAAGATCGAGGGCAAGAAGGTCAATATGGCCTTCCGGTACGGCGTTCCCTTCTCCCAGTACATGCAAAAGACAGATGTGCTGGACACCGCCTACAGCGGGACGAAGGACGCGGTATTTTACAGGCTTGGCTTAAAGACGCCTGACCTGACCAGTGCATCCACCATCGCCCTGCAGTGCACCGATGGGAAGATGCTGTTCGACCATGCGGTGATCCAGCATGTCCGGGACGACGTTGTGATGAATACCTTTGCTTACCAGTTTATGGGCGGCACGTCGGCGGTGCTGACGCTGAAGGCGGATCCGGTGAAGAATAATCCGTACCTGGATAAGACGGAGGAGAAGCTTGCGCTGTCCTTCGGCGCGAAGACCGGCGAACAGGAGCTGACCAATGAGAAGGATGACGTGGCGGTGGCGTTTTATTACAAGTCCACCATTGACGGCGGACAGAAGGAATACCGATCCCCGTACGTCTATCTGACGGACCAAGGCTATGACAGGATTTCAGAGGGACTGTTCGCGGAGCTGACCTTCAATGTTCCTTACGTGTCAGAGATCACAGGCTACTCCATTGCAGGGTACGGCAACCTGAAGGCCAATGTGGAGGCAGCAGCCGGGATCGTGTACCAGGTGAAGGAGTCGCAGGACGCGCTGACAGGCGAGGCCACGGAGGTGGAGCGGACGAGGAGGAGTTATGCGTCCTTCAACCAGACCTACGCGCTGACAGATTCCCTGACCAGGTATAAGAGGACCAATGACAAGCATTACGGGGATGACAGCGTGGCTCCGGTGGAGATGACCTTTACGACGGCGGAGGCCAGCGCCGTGCAGGAGGCCGGCACCGACTCGAAGGTGCAGATGACCTTCCACTACACGGATTACAAGGGCGTCCGGATGGAGAAGACCGTCATGGACGCGACACAGTACATCCAGGGAAAGACAAAGAAGTTTGAGACGGACCAGACAGCGACGGTGAAGCTGTTCCTGCCGGAGCTTGACAAGGATCTGTCGCTGGTGTCTGTGGATATCATTCCCTATAACGGCAAAAAAGTGACGAAGAAGGACCTGGATGAGGTGGCGGATGCCGCGGTGAAGAGCCAGGAGGACACAGGGGAAACGGATGATACAGACGGCACGAATGCAGGTGATACGGACGCAGCGGCAGACAGTGCGAACGCGGGCAATACAGACGCTGCGGCAGACAGCACGAATACAGGCGATACAGACAACACGGACGACGGCGCTGCGCAGACGACGGACAATACCAATACCTCGATTGACGGAATGACAGAGACGGACGAGGTGAAGACGCTGACGAAGGTGCTTGACAACCTGAATGCGAGTTGGACCATCTCAGGGGTTGTATGCGACATCGCCTGGGGAGCGAAGAAGATCACAAGGAATGTGACGCAGCAGTTCCTGGGTCTTGGAAAGGGAGACACCCTGCGGCTGATCGATGTGACGATGCTTGTCTCCTACTCGATAAACGGCGGAGCTGTGGATCAGATGAAGGAGACGGAGATGGTGACGATCCGGCCGGAGGATCAGATTGACCTGACGGTGAAGATCGGAGGTTCCACCGCCGGTTATTCGGCCCACGCGTACCGGATGGTAGGCGAGGCCGGGGCAGAGGAGCCATCCACTATTTCAGGCATCACGAGCATGGGCTTCCGGTTTACCGCCCCATCCGATCTCGATGAGGAGCAGTATAAGCTGGTGATCTGCCCGACGGATGCGCCTGACATGGTATTTACGATGTATATCTGGGTGAAGGTCGACGCCGCGCAGAAGAAGCAGAAGGAGGAAGAGGACAAAAAGAATGTCAGCCTGAATGTTACCTACAGGGTGGAGTCGGATGGAAAGTGGTCATCCGAACAGCAGGTAGAAGACCAGATGGCGACCGTGACCGCAAAACAGGGACAGATGTTCGAGATCAAGGGCAGCGTCACCAGCGGCAGCGAGACGGATGTGACCAGCAGTGTTATTTTTGCCGCATACGCCATCGAGGATGAGACTGGAGCAGATACGCTGTTGTTCAATACACAAAAAGACGAGACCGAAAGCTACCTCTTTACGGTGCCGACGGTTGCGTCAGGCGAGGCAAAGAAGTACAGGATCGTGGTTTCGTCCGCAAAGTATCCGGAGATCAGAAGCTCGATCATCATCCGCGTGGAAGGCGGGCAGGAGGTGACGACGGAAGCGCCGGTGACGGAAGAACCGGCGACGGAAGCGCAGCCATAAGGGAATTATAGTATGATATGGGCGGGGGACAGAGACCAGGTTCTCCGCCCCGGAGGATGGTGAAGGATTGTGTTATCGAAGAAGGATCGTGAAAACCCGCTGCTGATGGAGGCGAGAAAGGTGCTGCTCAATCAGGTGGATGTTGACAAAACGGGACAGCTGGTGGCGGCGGACGGAGCCAGATTTTGGAGATACGGCGCGGCGGAGGGAGAACACAAGGTACGGGTATCCGGTATCACGGAGCGGGAGTTTACTTACCGGACCTCGCTGGATCATGAAAAAACACTGTTTCAGGCCTCCATAGCCATGAGGCTGATCGGAAGGAGCGTTCATATCCAGTGTATGGAGGACGCCGCGGCCTGTATTGTCAAGTCTGTATTCTTCTATCCGGTGGTGATGGTGTTTTACCGGGAAGAGGATACCCTGCGCCTTGTCCTTTACACCGCCAGGGCGTTTCTGTCTGCTTTCGCCGTGAATTCCGCACTCAATAAATTTGACAGGCAGCTTTCCGGGGAGATCGTCCGGAATGTTTCCATACACAGCAGCCGGGATGTGATGCGGTCTGTGCGCTGCAATCTGGGCAGGGTGTTCAAAAAAGGCGGCGACGCGGAGGCAGAAGCGTATGTGGAGCTTGTAAGGCATTCCCGGGGGGATGCGAAGCGCAGGAAAAAGAAAGGGCTTAAAAGACGCGGCAGGAATGGGACGCTAGAGGCGCAGGAGCAGACGGGAGGAAAGGATCCGTCCGATCTGAAAAAACCGCTCACCAGGGCGCAGAAAAAAGAGAAGAAAAAGGCGGACAGGCTGGAGAAGAAGAAAGAGGCCGCCCGGAGAAAATACGAGAAGCTGATGGCGGAGTCGGGAGAGCTTCCCGCAGAAGGAACCGTGCCCGCCGGATACGGGACAGACGGGGCGGAAACTGCCGGATATGGGACGGAGGCTGCCGGATACGGGGCGGAAGCTGCCGGATACGGAGCGGAGACTGCCGGATACGGGACGGAGGCTGCCGGATACGGAGCGGAGACTGTCGGATACGGAACGGAGGCTGCCGGATACGCGCCGGACGACGGTTCATGGAATACGGAGTCTGAGGACGGCGGGTATGATGAGAGTGAATCAGATGCGATCATGAGGGAACTGACCGGTATGAGTATCCGGGAGATGGAAGAGAAAGGATGGTGACGGTATGCCGGATATGCACACGGAAAATGAGGATAAACAGGGGATGGTCTTATACAAAAACCTTTTGGAGAGTATGTCCGACGGCGCCTTCGTGGTGGGATATGACGGCAGGATCCGGCTGGAAAACAAGATCGCTGTCGAGACCATCGGGATACAGGGAAAGAGCCTCTGCGGAGAATCTCTGCTGGATCTGATCTCCAAGACCGGAAAAAATGACGAATTTTTCGGATGTATCATCGACGCTGTATATGAGAGGAAAAAGATGAGCCGGATTGTTCCGTTTGACCAGAATGGTAAGACGAAACATCTCCGGCTGGTTGCTTCTCCGATCCGTGACAGGGAGAATGATATTTCTGTTATGGTCATCATCAGCGACATGACGGAGCTGGTAGAGCTTAACCGCAAAAATGAGAACCTGAGCAGGAAGCTCTCTGATTTCATAGACCGCTTTGTGAAGCTGATGGTGGACGCCATTGACGCGAGATCGCCCTATAACGCGAACCATACCAGAAATATGGTCAGATATGCCTCCGATTATCTGGATTATCTCGACCGGAAGGGAAGGGGAATATCCAAGGACCATCGGATCGCGTTTCTGACCAGTGTGTGGATGCATGATATCGGCAAGCTGGTGATACCCCTTGGGGTGCTGGATAAGCCTTCGAGGCTTGGGAACAGTGAGCAGGATGTATATCACCGGATCGAGGTGGCTGTCCTGTGCGAAAGGATCAGGGCTCTGGAGTCGCCGGAGAAAGCGGAGAATGTGTATGCCGCCATCGAGAAGCTCATGGGTGCGAAGAAGCTGATCGAGGAGGCTAACGGGAAGGGGCATGTGCACAAGGAGGAACGGGATCAGATCAGGGAGATCGCCGGCATGAAATGCCTGACCCCGTCCGGAGAGTACGTCCCGCTGCTGACAGAATACGAGAAAACGGCGCTGACTGTGCCGCGGGGAACGCTGACCGCGGAGGAGAGGAAGCTTGTGGAATCCCATGTGACGCATACCTATGAGATGCTTATGCAGATGGGATTCGGGGGAAAATTCCAGGATGTTCCGGAATGGGCCGGCAAGCATCATGAGTATCTGGATGGAAGCGGTTATCCGAATGGTGCTGCAGGGGAGGACATTCCCTGGGAGGCAAGGCTTCTTACGATCATTGATGTGTATGATGCCCTGACGGCGGAGGACAGGCCGTACAAGCCGCCCCTGCCGGTCAAGAAAGCGTTTGGGATCCTGAATTCCATGAAGGACGCAGGAAAGCTGGATGGCTCGATCCTTGAGGATTTCATAGAGAGCGGCGCGTGGAAGAAAGCGGAGCCGGCACGGAAAAACGGAGAGGAAGGCGGGCATGGTAATTAGCCCGTAATAAAAAAGCAGGAACGGAGAGGAAGGTGGATTTCATGGGAATCCTTGCTGCATATATGGTGCCGCACCCGCCGATGATCATTCCTGAGATCGGGGGCGGCAGGGAGGAACAGGTCAGGGAGACCATACAGGCGTATGAAACGGTGGCAAAGGAGATTGCGGAGCTTGCGCCCGACACGATCCTGATCACAAGCCCCCATTCGGTCATGTATTCGGATTATTTTCATATTTCACCGGGCAGGGAGGCTTTCGGTGATTTTGGCGGATTTGGCGCGGGGAACGTTGCCTTTTCCGAGACCTATGACAGGGAACTGAGCGGGAGGGTGGCTGATCTGGCGGCAGAGAACGGCTTTCCGGCGGGCATGGAAGGGGAAAGGGATCCGAAGCTGGATCACGGCACCATGGTGCCCCTTTATTTTATACGGAAATATTACAACGGAGGAAAGATCGTCCGGATCGGCCTGTCCGGCCTGTCTTTGGTGGATCACTATCAGCTTGGACTGTATATCCGTGCGGCGGTGGAGGAGTCCGGGAGAAGGGCAGTGTTTGTCGCCAGCGGGGACCTGTCCCACAAGCTGAAGGAGGACGGGCCTTACGGCTTCGCGCCGGAGGGACCGGAGTATGACGCGCGCGTGATGAAGGTCTGCGGTGCGGCGGCCTTTGATGAGCTGTTTGAGTTTGACGAGGTGTTCTGTGACAGGGCGGCGGAGTGCGGCCACAGGTCCTTTGTGATCATGGCGGGGGCGCTGGACGGCCGGCAGGTGGAGGCGAAGGAGCTGTCCCATCAGGATGTGACGGGAGTTGGATACGGTGTCTGTGTATTTCATCCCCGGGGCGGAGACGAAACCCGGCATTTTCTGGAGCAGAGGAAGAGAAAGCTTGCCGCGGCACAGGATGAGTCTGACTGCTATGTGAAGCTGGCAAGAGCGTCTTTAACCCGCTATATCACGACGGGCCGGAAGCTGACGCTTCAGGATAAGGAGGAGAGAGAACTTCTGGAGAGCCTGCCGGCGGAGATGACGGAAAAAAGGGCGGGTGCATTTGTGTCCATCCATAAGAACGGAAGGCTTAGGGGATGCATCGGCACCATAGGGCCTGTGACGGACAGTGTCGCCCAGGAGATCATTGAAAATGCGGTCAGCGCTTCTGTCAGGGATCCCAGATTTTCCCCGATCCGGGAGGCGGAGCTGCCTTTTCTGGAGATTCATGTGGATGTGCTGGGGAAACCGGAACCAATCAGCTCCATGGAGGAGCTGGATGTGAAACGCTATGGTGTGATCGTGTCCTGCGGCGCTAAACGGGGGCTGCTGCTTCCGGACTTGGACGGCGTGGAGGATGTGGAGACACAGGTGTCCATCGCCATGCAAAAGGGCGGGATCAGACCGTCGGAGCCATATACCCTGCAGCGGTTTGAGGTGATCCGGCATCATTGATCGCAAGTACACGGTTTCGGTCATAACCGATTGCCGGAGATAAAAGGCATCGGTAACCGTATGATTCAGGAGCTGAATGATGACAGATAAGAACCTGCATTTTTGAGGAGCCAGATATAAACTATGGTTTATTGAGGAGATAAATGATGGATATTGAAGCCATAAATATTTACAACACGATCATGTCTGTCGCTGACAGGATCGACAGGCATACGGACAGACGTAAGCTGCACCATGAAAGCGTCAGGGAACAGCTGCGGATGGATCTGCGGGATTTCCTTGTTTTTCTGACCATTTCGAACCAGGTCATCGCCAAAAGTGAGATCCGCTATATCAACAGGGCGCTGGGTTATGATTTTGACTATGAGACGATGAAGCGGTTCGCCTATTCCAGCAAGGTGACACGGGATGATTTTCTGAATCACGCTCCGGATTCCATGCGGTATTTCCTCGAATATGACGGGGTGGAGGATGTCCTGGCTGAGACAAAATACTATGATATCAAGAAATTATATATTCTGGCGTTTCAGACCATAGGGGAGGATTTTCTGTCAAGCTGTACGCATATGGAGTTAGTGGAGGTGAACCAGCTGACGAGGTACCGATTTATGCTGGAAAGCCAGATGCGGGCCTATGTCAAGAGCGGGGGCGTCGCGCCCAGCCGTCCCGACAGCATTCCGTTTAAGCTGAAGCTGAAAGAAAAGACAGAGACGGTAAGCGAGCCGGAAACGAAATTCATCGGAAGGGTCACGGGGGGAGACCATACGCTGGAGGATCTGGACGATCTGTTAAAGGAGCTGGACGGCCTGATCGGGCTGGCAAGCGTGAAGGCAGAGGTCAGGAATCTGATCAACCTATTAAGGATCATAGAGATGCGGAAGAAAAACGGGCTCAAGGCTCCGTCCGTCACCAGGCATTTTGTCTTCGCGGGCAATCCCGGCACCGGCAAGACAACGGTGGCGCGCCTTTTGTCCAGAATTTACTGCGCCCTCGGGATCCTTTCCAAAGGGCATATGGTGGAGGTGGACCGCTCCGGCCTGGTGGCTGGGTACATGGGACAGACTGCCATCAAGGTGAAAGAGGTGGTGGACCGCGCAAGGGGCGGCGTGCTCTTTATTGACGAGGCGTATTCCCTGGCCAATGAGACGCAGGGGGGAGATTTCGGGCAGGAGGCCATCGACACCCTGGTAAAGGCCATGGAGGATGAGCGGGAGGATATGATCGTGATCGCCGCCGGTTACCCCGACCTGATGGAGAACTTCATCCGGTCAAACCCCGGATTAAAGTCACGTTTCCAGAAGACGATCCTGTTTCCGGATTACACGGCCGGGGAGCTTTATGAGGTATTCCTGTCCCTCTGCAAGGAGAATGACTATAAGCTGAGCCCGGAGGCGGAGCAGTACCTGATGGAGCAGCTTACGGCGTATGTCAGCGCGGTGGACGAGTATTTCGGAAACGCCAGGGATGTCAGGAACTTTATGGACGCTGCCATTTCCGCCCAGGCTAACCGGCTGCTTACGGAGAGCGATATTTCGCCGGAGGCGCTGGTGACACTGGTGCCGGAGGATCTGGAGAGAGCCTTTCACAAGTAGAGGGGGGGTGGGTTCGGTGGAACCCGGACGGTTTCCGGAAGATGGTTCATTCACACTGCGGTATGCTTGTATACCAACTAATAGTGAAGTATTGTATTCAGGCTTAAACTGCCCTGACAGCCCTATGATAATGTTTGACTTTCTTTGTGAAAAATGCTACAATGAAAGACAGTTACATCGGAATAAATTATCAAAAAAGGAGAAGAAGCGTATGAAGTATGTATGTAGTGTATGCGGCTATGTTCACGAGGGAGATGAACCGCCGGAGGCATGTCCGGTATGCAAGGCACCGGCTGAGAAGTTTACGAAGCAGGAGGGTGAGATGACCTGGGCAGCGGAGCATGTGGTAGGCGTTGCGCAGGGCGTCAGGGAGGATATCCTGAATGACTTAAGGGCAAATTTCCAGGGTGAGTGCTCGGAGGTGGGCATGTATCTTGCAATGGCGAGGGTTGCGTACAGAGAGGGTTATCCGGAGATCGGAGCTTACTGGGAGAAGGCGGCGTGGGAGGAGGCTGAACACGCAGCGAAGTTCGCGGAGCTGCTCGGTGAGGTTGTGACGGATTCCACGAAGAAGAACCTTGAGATGAGAGTGGAGGCTGAGAATGGCGCGACAGCGGGCAAGACAGATCTCGCGAAGCGCGCGAAGGAACTGGGTCTCGATGCGATCCATGACACAGTGCATGAGATGGCGAGGGATGAAGCTCGGCATGGCAAGGCCTTTGCCGGTCTTTTAAAGAGATATTTTGGCTGATCAAACCACGGATGAAAAGAAGAAGG
>CAMHJT010000071.1 GCA_946185495.1 uncultured Clostridiaceae bacterium
ATCCTGCACGCCCGGAAAGGGGATGTGATCGTCCTGGCCGGAAAGGGACATGAGGATTATCAGGAAATCAAGGGAGTAAAGCATCCGATGGATGAGAGGGAGCTGATCAGGGAAATATTGGAGGAAGAGGATGTCACCCAGATATGCGGATATAATTGTTGATATCTCTCATGAAGCGATTGACAGGAGCTTCCAATACAGGGTGCCGGATCAGCTGCTTGGAAAGCTTGGCATCGGCTCCGTGGTCAATATCCCGTTTGGAAACGGCAACCGTGTAAGAACCGGATATGTTGTAGGTTTTTCAGATCAGCCCATGTTCGATGAGGCGCGGATCAAGGAGATTGCCGGCGTGCGGGAGGGTGCGGTTCCGGTTGAGGCGTCCCTGATCGCGCTCGCTTCCTTTATCCGGGAGCGCTACGGCTCGACCATGATCAACGCGCTGAAAACTGTCATGCCTGTCAAGGAGCAGGCCGGGAGCCTCCGCAACAGGCAGGTGCGGCTTCTGCTTTCAGGCCGGGAGCTGACAGAGTATCTCGAACTTTGCCGAAAAAAAAACGCCAAGGCAAAGCTGCGGCTGGCTGAGATGCTGTCAGGGCAGAATGATCTTCCCATGTCCTATGTAACGGGAGAGCTGAATATCTCGGGCACAACGCTGAAAGCCATGCAGAAGGATGGCTCCATAGACATCCTGGAGCAGACGGTTTACAGGGAGGTACTGAAGTTATCCCGGGACTGTGAAGAAGAAGCTGCTGTTCCCAATCCGGAACAGCTGGCTGTCATTGACCGGGTGATGGGTGATCTGCTGCAGGGATTGCCCGGAACCTATCTGCTTCGTGGGATTACCGGCAGCGGAAAAACACTCGTTTATATAGAAATGATCGACCGGGTACTGGCAATGGGCAGGCAGGCGATTGTCCTGATCCCTGAGATCGCCTTGACGTGGCAGACTGTGAGACGGTTTCAGAGTCGGTTTGGGACAAGGGTTACGATTCTTAATTCCAGGCTCAGTAAGGGTGAGCGCTATGACCAGTTTCAACGGGCTAAGGCGGGAGAAGTGTCGGTTGTGATCGGACCGCGGTCCGCGCTGTTTGTTCCGTTTGAGAAGCTTGGTCTTATCGTGGTGGATGAGGAGCATGAATCCGCCTATAAAAGCGAGTATCCGCCCAAATACCACGCGAGGGATGTGGCGATCGAACGGGCGCGGATGGCAGGCGCATCCGTTGTGCTGGGTTCCGCCACGCCGTCCGTGGAATCCTACTACAAAGCCCTGAAGGGAGAATATCATCTGCTGACACTGAAAAAACGGGCGCGTGCGGAGGCAGTTTTGCCGCAGGTGTCTGTGGTGGATCTGCGCAGGGAGCTCCAGGCGGGCAACAGAAGCATCTTCAGCGGGCTGCTGAAACAGAAAATGGAGGAGCGCCTTCAAAGACGCGAGCAAACGATGCTGTTTATCAACCGCAGGGGATTTGCTGGATTTGTCTCCTGCAGAAGCTGCGGATATGTTTTCCGGTGTGTGCACTGCGATGTCTCCCTTACGGAGCATTTTGGGGATACTCCGTCTCCGAAGCTGGTTTGTCATTATTGCGGGTATGCCATCCGGAAGCCGAAGCTTTGCCCGTCCTGTCAATCTCCGTTTATAGCCAGTTTCGGGCTTGGAACCCAGAAGGTGGAGGAGCAGGTAAAGCGGTGCTTTCCCGCTGCAAGGGTGCTGCGGATGGATACGGATACCATGAAAAGAAAAGACGCGCATGAGCGCCTTTTGTCTTTATTTGCGGACGGAGGAGCTGATATTCTGGTCGGCACGCAGATGATTGTGAAGGGGCATGATTTTCCAAATGTGACGCTGGTGGGCGTCATGGCGGCGGATCTTACCCTGTTTGAGAATGATTACCGTTCGGCGGAGCACACGTTTGACCTGCTGACGCAGGCCGCGGGACGCGCGGGAAGGGGAAGCCTGAAGGGAGATGTGGTGATCCAGACATACGCGCCGGACCATTACAGCATCACGGCTGCCGCGCGCCAGGATTATGACGCGTTCTATGAAGCGGAGCGGGCTTACCGCAGCCTGCTGTCTTATCCGCCCTTTGGACATGTCATGGCGGTTTTTTGCGAGGGGGCTGACCAGAAGAAGCTGGCCGGCTTGACGGATGAGCTGGGCGTGCGGATGAGACAGTGGGGAAAGGAGCACAGCGTCTTGGTGACAGGACCCTGCGATGCAACGATCGCCAGAGTCAACGACAGATATCGGAGGGTTCTGTATGCAAAGCATGCGGAATACGAGGGTCTCATTCAGATAAAAAATAAGGCGGAGGATTATTTGAACCGACCGGATTGTGCCGGGATAACGGTGAGCTTTGATATGGATCCGATGCATTCCTATTAGGGGGTTTTATGATATGATAAAGGATAACTATCCACAGGGCGGCCGGGACGGAGTTACTGCCGGCGGAATGGATCCTGTTTCGAAGGAAAAAGGTGAGATCATTTTCTGGGGAGAGGAAAAGCATTTTGGTCACAGTAATGAGATGACGGTTTTTTCCAAGCTGCTGGTGTACCGTCAGCGATATATTGATTCCATTGTCGAGATAGAGGACGGCAGGCAGGAGGAACTGAACCGGCAGAAAAAAGAGTGGGAGATGGAAATCGCGGCGTTCCGCTCGGAGCGTGACCAGACGGAACAGAAGCGCCTGCAGGACATGAACGCACAGATTGAGATCTTTTCGAACAAAAAGAAGGAGCAGAAGGAGAGCTTCAACCGGGAGAAGCGGGATTTTGACGACCAGATTGACGAGATCCGCAAAAAGCTGGATGTACTGGGTAAGCTGGACCGGTATCAGGGCAATGACGCCCCGCTGCTTCTGAAGGCTAAGAAATGCTTTCTGGACGCCATATCTGAGATGGAAAAAGAAAAAGAGCGCAGAGATACGGGCTATGACGGCAGCAGGGTAGAGCTGATGTCCTCCTATGAACAGAATATGAGCAGGATCGAAGCGGAGGCACAGTCAGAGCTTGACGGGATTGACAGCCGCAAGCGCGCGTACACCGAGCAGTACGACGCTGCCTGCAGACAGATTGATCAGAAGTACGCGGCCAGGGTGGAGGAGCTTAACCGGGAATATGACAGGTTGTTTGCTGAAAACTTTGATGAACGGCAGATCAACCGCTATCTGGAGGCTGCGAAGAGCAATATGATGCAGGCAGAGCATTACGTATGCCCTCAGAAGATGGCGGATTATCTTCATCTGGGCAACCTGTTTGTGCATATGGAACGCACCGCGGAGACTGCAAGAGGTTTTGACAGGCTGATCGGCGCGCACGCGAAGGGACTGGGAGTGGAGGCGGCAGGCGGCACGACGCTTGCGCTTCCGTATCTGCAGAGCTTCCGGGAGGGCGTATCCGCAGTCATCCGCCATAACGGTTCGGATCAGGTGAGGGATCTGTTAAAGGATATGGTGCTGAAGACACTGATGAGTTATCCGGCCGGGAAGGTGGTTGCCACGATGATCGATCCCAAGGGCCTGGGCGGCAGTTTTGCCGGGCTTGGAAGGCTGGGAGGAGACAAGAACGCGTGGATGCGTGACACCAAGATCTGGAGTGAGGAGAAAGAGATTGAGGCCGCAATGAGTCGTTTCAGGGAAACCGCGGAGAACTGGATCCAGATCTACGGGCAGGATAAGGACGCGCTGATGCAGAAGGAGCAGCTGAAAATACTGGCGATCATGGATTTCCCCCAGCATTTTACTGAGCGGGCGCTGGACAGCCTGTGGGCGGTGATCCGCAATTGCAGGACAACCGGAACCATTATTTTCATTATATCAGAGCGGGGAGAATTTGAACGGCTGATGCTGGAAGCTCCGGACAATCGGGAGGATTTCAGAAAGTGCGTGATGCTCGACCAGATAGAGGACAGGAATGATTTTATCGTGAACCAGTACAGCCGGTATCATATTTCGCTGCAGGGCTTTGGCTCAGTGCGTAAGTATGCTAATACGATCATCAATACGCTGACAAAGGAAGCGGAATCCTACCAGCCTCCGGTCATTCCGTTTTCAGCTCTGTACAAAAAGGACATGCTGGATTCCAATTACTGGTTTACAGAGAATCCGAGGAGTTTTTCTGTTCCCATCGGCTATCATTCGTTTAACGCGCCCATGTCCCTGACATTTGGAGCTGTCAATGACACCAGGCAGAACGTCCTGATCGAGGGAATGCCAAGAAGCGGTAAGACCAATCTGCTCCACAATATCATTTTGGGCGGCCTGTTAGGTTACAGTCCGCAGTACCTTCAGTTTTATCTCATCGATTTTAAGGACGGGGTAGAGTTTCGCGAATATGCGGATTATCTGCTGCCGGGAATCCGCGTGATCGCAGTGGACGCGCAGAGGGAATTTGCGTTAAGCATTCTGGAGGATCTGGCCGAGGAGATGACAAGGAGAAACAATGAGTTTGGAAGGCTGTCGGCAAATGATATTGAGTCCTACAACCAGCGGGTGGATTCCGCAGACATTATGCCCAGGCTGGTACTGATCTTTGACGAGGTGACGGCGTTGTTCGGCAGGGAGGACTCGGTCTCAAAAGCGTGTCTGGAGCATCTGCTCCGGATTCAGACCAAGGGTGGCAATGTGGGCATCCACACGATCCTCGCCACACAGGATTACGACCAGTGCAAGGGCATTGATCTGGAACGGGATTTTTCACTTGCAAAGCTCCGGATCGTAACCTTTGGACGGGAGGACGCCACCTGTTCCATATTGAAAAGCACGGACGGTATGGCGATCGGACGGATCGGAAGCGCGCTGTTTAATGACAATGGAGGGGAGGCTGCAAATAACCGCTATCTCCGTGTCGCGACCAGCAAGCTAGAGGTACTGCCGGACGGAGAACCCTGCAGGCAGGATTATCTGGCGAGTCTCGACGCTTATTTTCAGAAGGTTTCGGATCTTTATCAGGACTATGATACCAGGGTATGGACACAGAATCTGGAGAAGAATCCGAACCTGTATTTTAACAGGATCGTGCGGATGTCCGGAACGGGAATGCCCCTTTCAGAGCTGACCCTGACGCGAGGCAGGGAATTGGGCATGCTGATGGGAAACGGGATCCGTAACAATTTTCATGTCATTTCCCTGCAGCACCGAAGTCGGGAGCATCTGCTTATGCTGGCGCCCGGAGAGGGAAACAACGGGAAGATGGCGGAGAGCGTGCTGATCTGTATGCTGTTAAGCCTGGCCTGCGAGGCGGCGCTAAAGGGGCTTAATGATACCAGGATCTATATTCTGGACGGTTCTGTAAAAAGAGGAGCTGCCCACAGGGACAGGAAAAAGCTGGTGATTTCTGACCTGTCGGGACTGTTTGAGGGGATAGATTATTTCAGGGGACGCGACGAAGGCTTTGAAGAGCTTCTGCTGGATCTTGCATCAGAGATGGAGCGCAGGCTTGAGGAAGGGTGGAATGCACCGGTTTATCTGCTGCTCAACAGGATTGATGACATGGAGGTGCATTTCAGGGATACGGGCGCAGAAGATGGATGCCGTGCCTGCCTTCACAGGCTGCTGGCTCATGGGGCCGAGGCAGGCATACATGTAATTGTGACCGGTGAATACTATGATGTCGTGGTTTCGAGGATATTGGAGGACAGGATCAACGAGTATTTCAATAAACGGATCGCAATCCATCTGTCAGACAGTGAACAGCAGTATAATCTGGTCTATAAGCGGGAGGTTTCTGAACAGCCGGACGACAGGATTGCGGTAATCTATGACAGAATTTCGGAGGAGGCTGAGGTGGACGCGTTCTCTGTGTATGATATTCCGGATTATGCATGGGTGGAGGAGATTGCGTCTGTGATCGCTCCGCAGGAGGAAGAGGAAGGATGGTGATGAGGCATGTCAACCGGAAATGAAAGGGCTGACCAGCTTGTGCAGGAGGGGATCGAGCTGTCCCGGAAGGTGATCGAGGGTATTGAAAGCACACAGAAAAAAAAGAATCTTATCATTTTCCTGGTTGTTCTGGTCCTGCTGTTGGGCGTGACAGCCGCGCTTTTCGCGGCGGGGCTTTCCGTTGTCGCCATTCCAGCTGCGGCCGGTGGAACGGTCGGGCTGATCGGATTGTTTATCTATCATTTGAAAAAACAGGAAAAGCTGCACAAGGAGCTTGATACACTGTACCATTATATCACACATTAGAAGGGCGGGGAGAAAACGATGCTGATCAGAGATATGTTCGGGCTGCCGGAGGAGGAGGACGATGAGACCGTCAGACGGTGCTATATACGTATGCTGGAGGCGTACAGGATCGGCCTGAAGTACGCGGAAGGGCTGCCACAGGAGACGGGAAGCGTGTTACAGGAAAAGTACCGGAGACTGGAGGAAAAGGGAACGGAGGTAAACCTGGACTTTAATCCGGAAACCGGGCAGCCGGAGGATATGGATCAGGACCTGCGCACTGTGCTGCATACCCTGTCATACTCCAGCGATATTGAGGGCTGCAGAAGGGCTGCATCCGGTGTGAGGGAATATCTGGAGCGGCATCCGGGCTCTGTGGCAGGGGAAACGCTGCTTGAGATCATCAGCGAACAGATGAGGTGACAGGACGGCCAAAGGCGGAATTGTTGCCGGATGAGGAAGTGAAGATGGATTACGGACGGGTAATGTATTTGGCGTATATGATAAAAAATGATGTGTCAGGGCGGTCCGGAGCGCTGAAGGAGATCTATGAGAAGGCGGTCAGGGAATCGGATTCCTTCCGGGAGCTTATGGCTCTGCGGAATGGCTGTCTGTTTTTCGAAAATGGAAGCGGTGAGAGCCTCGCAAAGGAAGCTGACAGGCTGCTGGAGGCTGTTTTTCGTGAACCGGGAAAGGGACCGGACCTGCTTGAGCAGATGCACAGGCTGGTGAAGGGAATCCACAGGGAAGAGGCGAGATCTCTGGAGGTGCTTAAGGCGTGCGGGCTTACAGGGCAAAGGGCAGGCGTGGTCAGAAAGGAGGATGCGGAGGCTTACGGGCAGATGCTGGATCTTCTGGCATCGGTTTTCCTGTTTATGCTTCTGCTCTCCGGGAGGAGGAGCGTTCTTGGCACGGTAAGGTGGAACCGGGAGCATTCCCTGAATGAGAAGCTTAAGTTGTTAAATGAAGAGCTGATCAGAAGCGTTCTGGATGACCAGAGCGAGATGCCGTTTTGGAGGATTGTGAGGACGGGCAATACGGAACGGATCCGTTTTTCTGACAGCCGCTTCGGGCTGGAATGGATCAGCTATCAGCAGTATCTGTCCGCCAGCCGTGAAATGACAGTCCTCCGGGATAATGTATATGTGAATCCGGAGATTGAGAAGGAGGTAAAGCAGGGAACGGTTTATATGGGGATGGGGAATATTGTATCCTGCGGCGCGCGGGAATGCCTGGAGCATTTGCAGCAATATCCACTGGCCCGTGAGGAGGAGTTGTCCACGGTGACGCGGCAGGCAGCGGCGCGGTGCAGGGAGGCAGGCCTGTTTGCTGCGATGAATGCGGTGGCGGATGGCATGGCGTATTCCGTTTCCCCTGCCAGGGCGGTGAGCCTGCTCAACCAGATGGAGGAAGCCAGGCGGATCCTTTTCCGGAAGCAGGGAGGGCTCTGCCTGTTTTGCGGTGCGCCGTCCGGTGAAAGGCTGGTATGTCCCGGACACCTGCGGGTAGAGCATATCTGAGGGACGGACAGATGGAGCATACAGTGAATCTGGCAAGAATATATTATCCCGTGCTTACGCTTGGACCGGGAAAAAGGGCTGGAATCTGGCTTGCGGGCTGCGGCAGGGACTGTCCCGGCTGCATCACGCCGGAGCTTCGGGTGCCGGAAAGCGGCCGCCCGGTGGCTGTCAGTGAGATCATGCGTTATATCACAGAGCTTGGTCCGGACATACAGGGGTTTACGATCTCAGGCGGGGAGCCGTTTTGGGATCCGGCGGGGCTTATGGCGCTGACAACCGCGATTTTTACTGTGTCTGCGGACATTATTGTCTATACCGGATACACGCTGGGACAGCTGCGGGAAAAGAACAGTCCCGAGATCGAGGAGGTTCTCCGGACCATCAGCGTCCTGATTGACGGTCCCTATGTGCAGGAGCTGGATGACGGCGTCGGCCTGCGCGGGTCTTCCAATCAACAGATCCATGTGTTCAGAGAGATGGAAAACTATGAGACGCTATACAGTGGAAGGCGGAGCCAGCAGTTAGTGGTAGACAGGCAGAGAGTGATGACGATAGGAATACCCGGGTGAGGAAAAATGATTAACGATGATATTACGATTACAGACGAATATGAGATAGACGCTTCCCGCACCATCCTGGAGGATGACCTTCTGCAGGCAGCCGGAACAGGCGGGATGTTCAGGAGCGGACAGGCAGCCGGAACGGGCGGGATGTTGTGGAACGGACAGGCAGCCGGAACGGGCGGGATGTTGTGGAACGGACAGGCAGCCGGATCCGGCGGGACGGCTGGAGACAAGCCGGATCGTCCGGATAGCGGGCAGAATGTGCAGCCGGGGGAAACACTGCAGCCGGGGCTTCAGGGAGGAAGGATCGGGACATTCCGGATTGTCCGCCAGCTCCCGGCAGGCGGACAGGCTAAGGTGTATCTGGCAGAGCGGGACGGGAAGCAGTATGTGGCCAAGGTGTATGGGAGAAACTGGCAGCCGGTCAGGGCCCTTCGGCTGTTCTTTCTGCAGAATCCCCATGAAAATGTGATGCCGGTGATCGACTCCGGCAGGCAGCTTGGTTCCTATTATGAGATTTATCCGTATTATCAGGAGGGAACCCTGGAGGATCTGGTCAAAAAAAGCGGAGCTCTTTCGGTGGAGGAGATCCGTAAGACGGTGGTTCCTTCTGTCAATGAGGGTCTGCGACACCTCCACACCCATGGTATTGTGCACTGTGACATTAAGCCGTCCAATCTGTATATGGACAGTGATAAAACGCGGATTGTGATCGGGGATCTCGGCTCCTGCAGGATGATGGACAGCGATGGGATGGTTCGCTCCACGCTGGAGGGAACGATACACTATTCGGTTCCTGTCCAGGAATTTTACGGCGTAAAGATCTTTCCGAAGGAATACGATTACGCGTCGCTTGGCATTACGCTGTACCGCCTGTATTCCGGTTCCCATCTCATGGAGGATCTGGAGCTTACAGAGATGGCAAGGCTTTGGGATCGGGACGCGGTGATTCCTGTGGAGGATGTGAAGCTCAGAAATCTGCTTGCCGGCCTGATCCAGAAGGATTTCAGCAAGGTGTGGGGCTATGAGGAGCTGGCCAGATGGAGCGCGACGGGTTGGAACTCTGATAAAAAGAAGCGAATGGCGCCCGCAAGAAAGAAAAAGACAATTCCGCTGGTGTTTGGAATGATACGGGGCGAGGTGCTCCGCGTCGATTCGGTACATGGGCTTGTAGAGGCCTGTAAGCAGAACTGGGAGATTGCGGTTACAGTAATCAGGAGGTATGATACCCGGCAGTTTGTCCGTCAGTTCGATCCGGAACTGGCAAGACAGATGGAGGGAGAGCTTCGGTATCCGGATGAGAACGCGGCGCTTTTCAGGGTTTTATACCTGCTTGAAAAGACCGGGCGGATCTGCTACCGGGGCAGGGATTTTGGCTCCCTGGATGGCATGATCAGACAGCTTCAGGCGGAGGATCCGCTGGCTGTGGAATTTGTCACTCAGGGACTCCTGGTTTATTATCTGCGTTTAATGGATGCAGATCCGGGGGATGTGGCGAGGCTGGAGAAGCTGATCCAGCAGAACCGTTCGTCCCTGTCAGGGCAGCTTGGGATGATCGATGCGGTCTGCAGCGCCTTTCTGAAGGGAAGGAGCCTTGCGCTTGGCGGGCAGCAGATCGATTCGCTGGATCATTTTGTGGATGTGATCGCGCAGATGCATCCTGCACAGATCGACGCCCTGCTTGGCAGGAAAGAGGTGCAAAGCTGGCTGTCAGCAATGGGATTTGGACAGGAAATGCAGCTGATGCAAGGAGCTTCTGAAACGGAAACAGAGGCATAGGAGATGCCGGACAAAGCTAAGGTTGAAAGAGTATTTGGATTGGCGGGAGGAACGGAAGATGAGCCATGCATTTTATAAATATAAGACGGAGGCCGAACGGCTGGAGCATCTGAGGCTGCAGAGGATAGAAAAAATCAAAAGGCAGTTAAGGCTTGCGAGGGATTATATGGAGCGCCAGTCAGAGGATGTCGGGATAGCAAAGCCCCGACCGCACGAACCGGGTATGGCTCCTGTAGTCATACGGGAGGAGACCAGAAGGGATGAAATTATGGAGAACCGGTTTCGGACAGAGACAGAGATGTCAGCTTTTGCGGCGGATGAACACCAAAAAAGAATGACGGATCTCTCAGAGCTGCTGAAGCTGGACCAGAACTTTGAGGGAGAACTGGAGCAAAGGCTTCAGGCCGCATTGGCAAGAATGAACCAGCGGGTTCCTGATTCAGACCGGGCAAGGCAGCAGCACAGAAGGCTTACGGAAAAACTGGATCGGATCATGGCGGATCCAACGTTTAGTGCCGAGGACAGGCTGCGCATGGCTGAACAGCGGATCACGCTGTATATTGAAAATATCAATTATGACAACTCTGCCCTGGATGAGGATCTGCTGATGGATTATAAGGCTCTCTGCATTTTGCTGGGAGAGGATGAGGAAATCGTTCCGGTTGAAGAGCTTCGGGCGAAGGTGGATCAGATGCTTTTGGAGTATGAGAAGCTTCCGGAGCCGGAGATGGTGGCGGATATCGTGGAAGAGGCGATGGAGAGCCTGGGGCTTCAGGTAGATGGAAGCTGTGTGCTGGATGAGCAGCTGGAAGGCCAGCTCTTCGGGGATTCAGAGTGTAATGTATTTATCTCCTGCAGCGGTTCAGGCATTCTGATCGAGCCGGTACAGAGCGTTTCCGGCATGGCGGCAGAGGAAGCCATGCGCCAGCAGAGGCATGTATGTGAGGCTGAGAGGAAGCTGGTTGGCGCTGTGGAAGAGAGGGGCATTCACCTGCTGAAGGTGTATTCGGAGGAACTACCCGCAGCACAGATCGCCGGGCAGGAGGATGTCATTTTTCCGGATGGGAAGCGGCAGGAGCAGCGTGACCGCCTGGAACGGTTGAGAGAACGAAACCGCCGCAGAAGAAGGAAGAAGGCAAGGGAGATGACCTATGATTAAATGTGTGGTGTGTGAATGTGCCAGTGTGTTGTATTATGAGCCGCCGGGGCAGAGACCGCCTGTGACTTGTCCGGAATGTGGGAGGGATACCAGGCGGTATATCTCCATGCGGCAGGATGATCCGAGGGTGCAGAGGCTGGTTGAGACTTACAAAAACCGTTTCATACAGAAAAATGGAGAGCGTCAGGAAACCGGGGAGCAGAAACCTGTGGGGGAAGCTTCCAAACCTCCGGTTGGGAAGAATGTGGGGGAAGCTTCCGGACTTCCGTCACAGAAGCCGAAAACTTCCACGCCGAAACCTGATTCCGGGAAACAAGAGGCTTTACAGAAAAAAGGGTATGTGCTGGTCAGCGGGGACGGCTCTTACCGGATTCCGGTTCCCGAACAGGGAGGCGTGATCGGCAGAACCGCTATTGGGGCGCATGAGCTTGCGCATAATGGAAGGGTGAGCAGGCAGCATATGAGGGTTGTTCCCGCCAAGCGCGCGAGGGGGCTGCTCATTGAGGATATGAGCTCTAACGGCACATTTTTAGACGGAAGGCGGCTTTCACCGGGTCATCGGGAATTTGCGGTGGTTGGGAGCGAGATCAGGCTTTCCCGCGAGGTTCTGATCCTGCGGGAAGAGGAGCGAAATGGCTGAGCTTTGTGAAGGAGGTGGAGCATGACGGAGAATCTGGTTTCAAAATGGCAGAAGGATCTGGAGGTTTATAAGGATATCTGCACATTTTTCATTATCGAGGGTAATATTTTTGACAAACAGCCGTATTATGATGAGGACGAGATGGCGTATCTGCCGGTGACACTTTCGGAATACCTGTACCGTTATCTGACCGGTACCGGATATGATATGGTGATGTTTTACAATATCATCGAGGGATTTCACAACAAATTTGATGAGGAGCAGGTGTCACGCTTTGAACAGTGCGCGGGAAAGAGGCCTGGCAGTGAGCATGAGCTCAGTGAGGATCTCTCGGCTGCGCTTACGGTAATGCGCCAGACAGACTCCGCGAGAGCCCTGGTGATCGAGTTTGCGAACACCATTGCCATGGAGGCAGATCATCTCTCAGAGGAGGAAAACACGAATTATATCAAGCTGATGCTTTCCTCCCTGGAACCGGTAACGGCGATGGGCAGCCGCGGCGCTTATCTTCGCAACATCGTTTTTCTGGTGGTGGAAAAGACAAATGATATTCCCGCCTGGTTCTATCTGAATAACCCGCAGGTCAAGGCGCTGACCGTTACCAAGCCGGAAAAGGGTGTTCGCAAGGAGATCATCCGTTCAAGGCTTTATATGGTAAAGGGAGAGGACGGCCTGTCAGAGGAGGAGAGGGAAAAGGTCATCAATTCCTTTGCACTGCTGACAGATGGCATGTCGATTGAGAACATTGACAGCATCATTACGATCTGTGACACGCAGGAGCTAGACGTATGGCATATCCGCCAGGCGATCAAGCTGTTCCAGTACGGGCAGGTGGAGAGCCATTGGGATAAGATTGACGGGGAGATCCTGCGGGATATTCCAAATCTTTTACACAGGAGGGTGAAAGGGCAGGAGGAGGTGATCCGCCAGGCTTCCGCTATCGTGCGAAGGGCCTGTCTCGGCCTGTCCGGCCTGCAGGGCGGCGCCCATGGCAGACCGAAGGGAATCCTTTTTCTTGCCGGTCCGACGGGAACCGGAAAGACGGAGCTTGCCAAAACCCTTGCGGAGATCATATTCGGGGACGAGGATTTTGTGATCCGGTTCGATATGAGCGAGTACGGACAGTCCCACTCAGACCAGAGGCTGATCGGCGCGCCTCCGGGATATGTGGGATACAGCACAGGCGGCCAGCTCACCAACGCGGTGAAACAGAAG
>CAMHJT010000072.1 GCA_946185495.1 uncultured Clostridiaceae bacterium
AAGTGGATATGGTTAAGCGTTCCGAGAATGGCGTCATTACAGATCCGTTTTTCCTTTCTCCTGACAATACGCTGGATGACGCGGACAAGCTGATGGCGAAGTTCCGCATTTCAGGAGTTCCGATCTGTGAGAATGGAAAGCTGGTAGGCATCATTACCAACCGGGATCTCAAGTTCGAGACGGATTACAGTAAAAAGATCAAGGAATCAATGACATCTGAGGGTCTGATCACTGCGAAGGAGGGCATTACGCTGGAGGAGGCAAAGCAGATCCTTGCCAAAGCCAGAAAGGAGAAGCTTCCGATTGTCGACGATCAGTTTATGCTGAAGGGATTGATCACGATCAAGGATATTGAGAAGACCATCCGTTATCCCCATTCCGCGAAGGATTCCCAGGGCAGGCTGCTCTGCGCAGCGGCGGTGGGCGTGACGCCGGATATCACAGACCGTGTGGATGAGCTGGTCCGCTCTAAGGTGGACGCGATTGTCATTGATACGGCGCATGGGCATTCGGCCAATGTGCTGAAGACCTTTAAGCTGATCAGGGAGAAATATCCGGATTTGCAGGTGATCGCGGGCAATGTGGCGACCAGAAGCGGTACGGAGGCGATGATTAAGATGGGCGTGGATGCGGTGAAGATCGGAATCGGTCCTGGCTCCATCTGTACTACGCGTATTGTGGCGGGAATCGGAGTGCCTCAGATCACTGCGGTCATGGATGCCTATGATGTTGCTAAGGAATACGGCATTCCGGTGATTGCTGACGGCGGAATCAAGTATTCCGGCGATATCACCAAGGCTTTGGCTGCGGGCGCTAATGTGTGTATGATGGGAAGCCTGTTTGCCGGCACGGATGAGGCGCCGGGTGAGTTTGAGTTATATCAGGGAAGAAAGTACAAGGTATATCGGGGGATGGGTTCCATTGCTGCCATGGAGAACGGAAGCAAAGACCGCTATTTCCAGGCGAATGCCAAGAAGCTTGTTCCGGAAGGCGTAGAGGGACGTGTGGCCTACAAGGGTACGCTGGAGGATACAGTATTCCAGCTTTTGGGAGGCCTTCGTTCCGGCATGGGCTACTGTGGCGCGAGAAACATCGAGGAGCTGCATGAGACAGCGCAGTTTGTTGAGATCTCTGCCGCGTCTCTGAAGGAGAGCCATCCGCATGACATTCAGATTACGAAGGAAGCCCCGAATTATTCTGTTGAATGATATGGAAGGAGCGGTGTATGCGGCATCGCTCCTTTTTATCGCAGAACTGCCGGACAGAGGGATTGCATCCGCTCTGTCCGGTTTCGAATGATTACCGAAAGGAGAAAACTATGATTGATAATTTGATTGAAAAGATTGAGAAGCTGAACGCTCCTGTCGTTGTCGGCTTGGATCCGATGCTCGCTTATGTGCCTGACGCTTTGAAGAAGGCGGCTTTCGAACAGTACGGAGAGACGCTGGAGGGCGCTGCGGAGGCAATCTGGCAGTTCAACAAGGCGATCGTCGATGCCGTTTACGATCTGATCCCGGCAGTGAAGCCGCAGATTGCGATGTATGAGCAGTTCGGGATACCCGGGCTTGCGGCATTCGCAAGAACCTGCGAGTATTGCAGGTCCAAGGGACTTATCGTGATCGGGGATGTCAAGCGTGGAGATATCGGTTCCACTTCAGCTGCCTATGCGGCAGGACATCTGGGAGGCGTCCAGGTGGGGGCGTCTAAGTGCTCCGGTTTTGCGGAGGATTTCATCACCGTGAATCCATATCTTGGCTCCGATGGCGTCAAGCCGTTTGTCGAGGTGTGCCGGCAGGAGGACAAGGGTATTTTTGTGCTGGTCAAGACATCGAATCCGTCCTCAGGAGAGTTTCAGGATCGTCTTGTGGACGGAGTGCCCCTTTATGAGCTGGTTGCGGCGAAGGTGAAGGAATGGGGTGAGGAATGCATGGGGTCTGTTTACAGCAATGTGGGCTGCGTGGTTGGAGCTACCTATCCGGAGATGGGCAAAACGCTCCGTGCCCTGATGCCTAAGACTTATATCCTGGTTCCCGGGTATGGAGCGCAGGGCGGAAAGGCAGAGGATCTCGTGCACTATTTTAACAGCGACGGGCTGGGAGCTATCGTCAATTCCTCAAGGGGGATCATAGCTGCTTATAAACAGGAAAAATATGCTTCGTTTGGGGAAGCGCATTTTGCGGATGCATCCAGGCAGGCTGTGCTGGATATGATAGAGGATATTACGTCTGCACTGGCAAAACGATAGAATTGCTGGTGAAAAAAGACTAATTACAGGAGCTGTGTAACTTGCGGCATCTGCGCGTCAGGACGGGAAGGCGGCGGGAAGACCGCTTTTATATAGGCGCCATGCAGATTGCGGCATCTGCGCGCAAAAAGAAGGGGCGGCAAAAGACCGCTTTTATAGAGGAGTAAAGAGTATGAGTGCGGTAAAGATCAATGCAAGGGTAATCGGACAGGAGATTCTGGCGACAGATATTTACAGCCTGGTTCTGCACGCGCCGGAGATTGCCGGACAGGCCGTGGCCGGACAGTTCGTTTCTGTGTATTCAGGGGATGGAGCCAGGCTGCTTCCACGTCCCATCAGCCTGTGTGGGATTGACGCGGAAGAGGGAACTATCCGGCTGGTATACCGGATTGCCGGAGAGGGGACGAGAGAGTTTTCCTGCCTGAAGGCGGGAGAGCATGTGGAGGTGATGGGTCCCCTGGGAAATGGATTTACATTAAGGGATAAGCCGGCTATTCTGATCGGCGGGGGAATCGGGATTCCCCCCATGCTCCAGCTTGCCGGGGAGGTCAAGGGAGAAAAGAAAATTGTGCTGGGCTACCGGGATGAGATTTTTCTGACAGAGGAATTTGAGGCGTGCGGGCAGGTCTATCTGGCAAGTGAGGACGGTGCCTATGGCGTGAAGGGCAATGTGCTGGACGCGATCCGGGAATACGGGATTCAGGGCGGGGTGATCTATGCCTGCGGTCCGACTCCGATGCTCCGGGCGATACAGGCTTACGCGAAGGAGCAAGGGATAGAGGCGCAGATTTCCCTGGAGGAGAAGATGGCCTGCGGAATCGGAGCCTGCCTTGCCTGTGTGTGCCGGTCACAGGAGCAGGATCCGCACAGCCATGTGAACAATAAAAGGATCTGCAAGGACGGTCCGGTATTTGACGCAGGGGAGGTGGTGCTTTGATGAAGCTGTCGGTTGATATAGCAGGCGTGACGCTGAAGAATCCGGTGACAGTGGCGTCGGGAACCTTCGGATCCGGAATGGAATACGGTGAACTGGTGGATCTGAACGGTCTCGGGGCGGTGACAACCAAAGGCGTTGCGAGCGTGCCATGGGAGGGAAACCCGACTCCGAGGATCGCGGAGACTTACGGTGGAATGATCAATGCGGTCGGGCTTCAGAATCCGGGAATTGATGTGTTCTGTTCGCGGGACATTCCTTATCTGAAGCAGTATGACACGAAGATCATTGTCAATGTCTGCGGCAAGTCGGAGCGCGAATATGTGGAGGTGGTGGAACGCCTGAGCGGTGAGTCGGTGGATTTACTGGAGATCAATGTCTCGTGTCCCAATGTGAAGGAAGGAGGAATCGCTTTCGGGCAGGATCCGAAGGCGCTTGCCCATATCACGGAGGAAGTGAAGAAAAAGGCAAAACAGCCGGTCATCATGAAGCTAAGTCCGAATGTGACGGACATCACGGTGATGGCGAAGGCGGCGGAAGCCGCAGGCGCGGATGCCCTGTCTCTGATCAATACGCTGACGGGCATGAAGATTGATATCCAGAGAAGGACCTTTGCGGTGGCAAACAAGACAGGAGGACTGTCCGGGCCGGCGATCAAGCCGGTGGCTGTCCGCATGGTGTATCAGGTTGCGCAGGCCGTGCGGATTCCGATCATTGGAATGGGCGGGATCATGCGATGGGAAGACGCCATTGAGTTCCTGATGGCGGGCGCTTCGGCAGTGGCAGTCGGAACCGCCAATTTTCATAACCCCTACGCGACGCGTGAGATCGTGGAGGGAATCCGGGCGTTCATGGAGGAAAAGGGCATAGAAGATATCCATGAGATTATAGGATGCGTGAAATAAGATAGTTATGGAAAAGCATAGACTTGTATTTGATAGTTATTACTGTTCAGTGGCTGGCCGGACGGTCTCCGGCAGGAGCTTTGTTAATTCGGACATCAGGGAACGGCGTTCGCAAAGATCCCTTCGTTGTGAAACAAAATTCTACTGGAAATCTGCATGCTGGCTTAGAGCTGAACAGTAACTTGAAGTCAGATATCAACTGCGGTAAAAAACCGCTTTCATAGAGGAGAGTAAATATGGAACAATACAAGCAGGAATTTATAGAGTTTATGATTGACAGCAATGTGCTGAAATTTGGTGATTTTGTGACGAAAAGCGGAAGAAAGACGCCGTTTTTTGTGAATACGGGATTCTACCGTACAGGCTCCCAGCTGGGACGGCTTGGGGAATATTATGCTTCAGCGATCAACAGTGAGTTTGGCATGGACTTTGACGTGCTGTTCGGACCGGCTTACAAGGGGATTCCTCTTTCTGTAGCAACAGCTATGGCGATTGCCAAGATGTATGATGAGGATATCAGATACTGTTCCAACCGGAAAGAGATAAAGGATCACGGGGATAAGGGAATCCTGTTGGGAAGTCCTATTGAGGATGGGGACAGGATCGTGATCATTGAGGATGTCACGACGGCTGGCACATCTATAGAAGAAACGCTCCCGATCATCCGCGCGCAGGCTGATGTGCAGATTGCCGGAATGGTTGTATCTGTGGATCGGATGGAACGCGGTCAGGGTACAAAATCAGCCCTGAAGGAGATAGAGGAGAAATACGGATTTCCGACCACCTCTATTGTGACCATGCAGGAGGTAGTAGAACATCTGTACAACAAGCCGTACAAGGGAAGGGTTGTGATCGATGATGCCCTTAAGGCGGCGATCGACGCCTACTATGAGCAGTATGGGGCGGAGTAAAAAGATTTCCGGCTGGGGCTGTGTATCTGTTCCGAACCTGCTGAACAGATATGTGCGATGATAAATGTTGAAAGGAATAGGATGTGATCATGGGCAGACGCAGGAAGAGAAAAGATGAATATGGGATTTTTGAATTTTCCGAATACGGGGCTGCGCCGTCCCAAAAGAAGAAAAAGAAAGCCAGAAAAGGGAGCCTGGTCAAAATGCTGGCAGTCCTCATCCTTCTGGCAGGAATTGCGTATGGGGCGGCCTATGGCGTGAAATACAGCATGCGTGCGAGAGGCATCGTGTTATATGAAAACGGTGATTTTGAGGCGGCGGTTCCGCTGTTTGAAGAGGCGCTGAAACCGGAGATACCGTTTTTGGATGGCTTTGATAACGATGTGCGGTATTATCTCGCAGACTGCTATACAGCGCTGGGAGAGTATGGAGACGCCTGCTTTATGTATAGCCAGATCGGATTGTGGTCGGAGGGCAAGGAGGAAGAGGCAGGCAGAAAGAAGAAGCTGGCATACGGGCTGTTGCTCTTTACGGGAAGGGAGTACCGGGAAGCGCTTCCCATCCTGCTGGAGGCCTATGAGAGCGGATATGGCGATCTGGTATTGTATGTCGGGAACTGCTATGGACAGCTGGGAGACATGGAAAACATGCAGCTCTACTATAATGTATATCTGCAGGAGCATCCGATGAACGGGTTCATGAACGCACAGTATGCAGCGATCTCGCTGGACGAGGATAAGCTCGAGGAAGCGGAGCGGTATATTGCCGATGGCAGCGGGATGGAGGATTCCAACAGCAAGGAGCTTCTGTTTGACGAGATCGTATATTACGAGAAAAAAAAGGATTTCAATACGGCTTATGAGAAGGCGAAGCAGTTTGTAGAGACATATCCGGGGGATCCGGACGGTAAAAACGAATATGACCTGCTATACACCAGACAGACGATTTCGGAGTGAATTAACTATATAAGCGGATTCTGCGCATTTTCTGTGCAGCCATGCAGCGGGTGAATCTGGATGTTCCGGGTTCACCCGCTGCGTATCTGTTCAGTATCTGCTGAACGGATGATGTCTTTTTTTGGAAGATGTTCTTGCATTTACAATCTGAGTATAGTATGATTATGTTGGATTGTATCTTTTTGAGTCATAATTGGATGTGATTGGACAAGGATAGGAGTGTACATATGATCAGCAGACGAAAGATTGTGAAACGGTGGCTTTTGCTGTTGGTGTGTCTTGTGGTCACACTTGCGGCTGGCGGGAATGTGAAGGCGGAATCCACCTGCAAGTCAGGTATTTCATATCCGGGCAGGACAAACGCGGAGGTGAATCTGCGGAAGAAGGCCGGTCAGAATTATCAAAGCTACGGCATGATACGCAAGGGTCAGAATATTACGATTTTGGGATATGTGACCAATAAGGGTTCCAAGTGGTACAAATGTAAGGCGAAGGTGAACGGGAAGAACCGGATCGGTTATGTGAAGGGCAGCTATGTTGAGAAGGCTGTGAAGACAGCCGGCAGGGTGAATAAGAAGGTTGATTCTTATTTGAATGTGCGAAAGAGCGCGCGGGTAACGGCCAGATCCCTGCTGAAGATCCCCAAGGATACCAAGGTCAATATTCTTGGAATCAAGAAATCCGCGGGAAAATACTGGTATAAGGTGAAGGCTTCCAACGGCAGCAAGACAAGAACAGGATATGTGTACAGTACATATATTACGGTGGATAAGTCCGCGGACAGCGGCGCGGAGACAGAGCCATCCAAGACCGGAGAGGATGAGGAGACAACGGAAGCGCCGGTAGAGAAGCAGACCAAACTTGAGACCTCTTATGATGATCTGCTCAAGGCGTTCCCGGAGGATTACAGGAAGGCGTTAAATGAACTGCATAAGAAATATCCGGATTGGAAATTTGTCGCGATCACGACGGGACTTGAGTGGTCGGATGTGATTGCCAATGAAGATGTGGCGGGAAAAAATGTGATTCAGAGCAATTATCCGAATGGCGGGGACAGCCTGGCCCCATTTTCCTATCTGTCCACAGCGTCCGGGGCATATAACTGGGTGACCGATCAATATACAGTGAAGGATGGCAGCAACTGGTATTGTGTGGATTCGCAGGTGCTTGCATATTATCTGGATCCGAGGAATTTCCTCAATGATAACGACATCTTCCAGTTTGAAGCGCTGGATTATGATGATTCACAGAATGAAAAGGTGGTTCAGAGCATTCTGGGCAACACCTTTATGAAGGACAAGTACAGCGTGGAGGACAGTGCAACCGGCAAGAAGGTTTCTGGTTCGTACACGCAGGCGTTCATGGACGCCGGAAAGACCGCGAATGTCAATCCGTATTTCCTGGCGAGCCGATGCAAGCAGGAGGTCGGCGTGAAGGGCAGTGCCGCGACAAGCGGTACCTGTGACGGTTATAAGGGGCTTTACAATTTTTATAATATCGGAGCAACGGATGGCGCTGGCGCGGTACAGAGGGGACTTCTCTGGGCAAGCGGCGGAGCTGAGAAGCTGACAACCTACAACCGCCCGTGGACCAATCCGCACAAGGCAATCGTCGGGGGCGCGCAGTATATTGCGATGAACTATATCAACGTGGGCCAGAATACGCTTTACTTCCAAAAGTTCAATGTGTCTCCGGTCAATGAGAAGCTCAGGTATCAGCACCAGTATATGACCAATGTGGAAGCGCCGTTCTCAGAAGGCCGGATTACCAGAGAGGCTTACAATAGCCTGGGGATTATGGGAAGCGCGATGATTTTCTATATCCCTGTGTATAATAATATGCCGTCGCAGCCTTCTGCGCTTCCAGAGAAGGCAGGTAATCCGAATCCGTATCTTTCGTCCCTGAAGATATATGACGGGGAGACGGAGCTTCAGCTTTCGCCGGTGTTCAGCTACAACCATAAGTCATATACACTGACGGTACCAAAATCCGTGAAAGAGGTGACGGTAAAGGCGAAGACGGCCAGCAGCCGTGCGGCAGCATCCGGAGCCGGAACGGTCAGCCTAGAGGGGTCGGGTGAGACATCCGTGACTGTAACAGTGAAGGCGGAGAATGGAACGAAGAAAAAATATATCATTCAGATCAAACGGAGTGGTTCATGAGGATCTGAGAATAACAGGAAGATCAACAGATAAAGCAAAGGGCAGGAAAACGGTTTCCTGCCCGTCTTTTTTATGCGCGTGGAATGAATGTGGCGGAGCTTATCAGGAGCTGTGTAGCATCCGCTCGATATCCTCCGGCTGGAAGGTATAGGTGCGGTTGCAGAAATGGCAGCTGACATCTACCGGCTTCTGCTCCCTCAACATATCAGAGAGCTCTGCCTGGCCGACACTCATTACGGCTTGGTAAACCCGTTCCCTGGAGCAGTCGCACCGGTATTCGGGCGTGATCTCGCCGGTCTGTTCGGGAGCATATCCTTCAAACAGCCTGCGCATCATATCCATCGGCGTCATGCCCTGTTCCATCAGGGCAGTGATGGAGGAAAACTCCTTCAGCCTGCCTTCCAGGTCGGTGATGAGCTGTTCGTCTGCGTATGGCATGAGCTGGATGATAAATCCTCCCGCATGCTGAACGGTGTTGCTTTTTTCCATCAGGACGCCGAGTGCGACAGAAGTGGGGATCTGTTCACTGGCCGCGTAATAATATGTGAGATCCTCCGCGATTTCCCCGGAGACAAGTTCAGACTGCCCGATGTAGGGCTCCTTGAGGCCAATGTCCTTGATCACGCTTAAAACTCCCATATCCAGGGCACGCCCGACATCCAGCTTGCCCTTTTCACTCGGAGGGAGCATTACTCCGGGATTATTTGCGTAGCCCTTGACCTGCGCGTGAGCGTTGGAGGTGACGGTCAGGCCGCCGATCGGGCCGGAGCATTGAATCTGCAGTGTCAGCACATCGGTCTCGTTTTTGCACATGCTGCCCATTAGAGCTCCCGCAGTGAGCAGCCTGCCGAGGGCGGCAGTGGCGACCGGGCTGGTATTGTGAATGGAACGGGCGGCTTCGACCAAATTTCGCGTGCTGGCCGCGAAAAAGCGGACCTGATGGTCAGCCGCCATTCCTTGTATGATCATATCGTTCATGGTTGTGCATCCTTTCTGAATTAGTATCTGGCATCTCACTGTCATTTCCTGTTCTCTGCCGTGTTAGCGAAAAGGCGCCACAGAAATCACACGCGGCAGGAAAGCTGTGGGGCTGAATTATGACAGGTATGGAAATCAAAGAAATGCCTTGGGGTATCCGCGCAACAGGAAAAGGGTGCCATGACGCTGCTGCGCTGCTTCCGTACAGAGCCGGAGGGCAGCAGGGTCTGGCACCCTTTTCATCGGACATGCTGTTATCAGTTGTCTAAACGGTCCTGATCTTCTAATACATCGGGATCCTGGTCTGCATCGGTCAGGGTATCCTCTTCGGCGCCTTCAGACTCGTTTTCCTTCTGTTCAGGCTCTGTCTTGTCAGCTTCGCCGGATTTGTCTTCTGCGGTTTCGTCCTTGGAGTTGATGGAGATATACTCGCGTTCTCCGCCAGCCGGATCGCTATCGTCCTCTTCGGGCGCTTCCTCGTCGAAAAAGAAATCCTCGTCCTCAAAATCCTCGTCTGACCCGGAACCGCCGAACAGATTCTTCATCTTGTCCGCAGCGCTCTGGTACAGGGGATGCTGAGCGATCTTATCCCGGAATACATAGCAGACGCCGCCAATTGCGGCAACTGTTGTTGCAAATGCAAGGAATTTTCCAAATGAACCTCTTTTCTTTGACATAATGCTCTCCTTCATCTTTTTTTCTTTTTTGATAGTATTGCCTCTATGCTGCATAATGTATCAAAATCTATATACATTTTAATACGAATATTGGAAAAATGCAATTCCTTCTTTGACAAATATAAGAAAAAATAGTGTTGTAAATAAATAATTTTTGTGATAATATGAAAATAACAAGGTGAAAATTAGTATTTTCACACAAATGTGAACAGAAGGAGGCGTCTTAATGCAGAATTTACCAGCAAATGTCACAAGGAATAATGATACCAGTATCATTTCCATCGCTGCTTCTTCGAATAAGGGAATGTTGATTCGATTTTTGAACGAGCAGGTGGAAGAGGGATTTTATGCTTTGGTAATCGATTACCTGAAGGATCATAATTTTGATCTCTCGACCATGTTAGTAGATGATGATGTGAAGGCACAGTGTACAAAGCTGTACGAACTCGCAGAGTTTGTAGACGAAAACATCAAAAAACCGGGGAAGTATGAGATTGATGAGTGGATCGAGCCGCTATTTCAATTTGTGTATGGTGATATTGATCCGGGCGACAGTGACGCGATTATTAACACAACGGGTATTTATCGTTACAGCATTTGGCTGATCTATCTGTACCAGCAGGATCGTTTTGGCGATGCGATGCGGCTGATCGGGGAGCGGATCGCTCCGTTGCTGATCAACACCTGTTATCAGATTACGGATATGGAGGACAGACCGCCGACATATGATAAGGCCGTGCTTGGCTATATGGATCTGGTCAATGTGGTTTTGGAGATGGATCTTCCGCCGTCTGCCGCCAATTCAGAAGCTTACCTCAATAATCTGGAGGTTCTCTATGATTACTTTGTGGAGGACTCCCATGTGGGGAATGATTATAAGATACAGTTCAGCATGGGCCTGTTCAACTCCTATATCCGCAAATCGGATTATGATAAGGCTTTTGAGTTCTATGGCTTGAACGCGGAGTACATTCCGGTAGACAATATGAAGGTGTATGAGAACTTCAAGGATTTGATCCGGAACTGCAATAGCGCGCGCTATACGAATATCCTGAGCAGGAATGTCATTTCCGCAATCTCCAAACAGGATATCTATAACCGCAGGATAGACAGCCTGCTGGTTGAGGTTTCTGCTTTTGTGAAGAAGGTTTACAAATATATTGAGGATGAGCCGACAATGAAGCGGAACCTTCAGATCCTTGGCGCGGGCGCTTCACTGAAGGATAAGAGCAATGTATTTGAAGGCCTTTATGAGTACAATCTTGTATTTTATGATTGCGGCATCAAGGAGCTTGTGAATCAGGATCTGTCCAACCGTTCGTGGGATGAGAAGTATGAGATCCTGGATCTGCTTTATACGACACTGAATGTGGTATTTGACGGATACAGCCTGTATGAGATTTCCAACAAGATCGAGCATCAGTATGTGGAGCTTAACTGGATCGGCAACTATGTGAACGCGAATCCGCCACTTCTCAAGCTGTTCTTCAGCGTGAAGGAGAAGATTAAGGCCTTCAAAGTCCGCAAGGATAACATCATGGAGAAGAGCAAGAGCAATTATGAGATTAAGAAGCTGCTGGAGGACAGACAGAAGCATTTGGTATTCATGGCTGCCGATGACATGGTGAATAACGGGCTCAGGAGCAAGGATCATCCGATCATCAGCTCCGGATATGATAAGGACAAGGCGAGAAAGCTGTTCTCAGAGACCTACAATAGGATTATCCTGCCATCTAAGTATGATATTTACAAGCATCATGACACTGCGCCGAAACCGAGATTCGGCAAGGCTGCGGCACCGGCAGGTGATCCGTTCCTGAATAAGCTGCTGGATAACGCGGCGATGGAGGATATGTTGTGCAAGGCAGAGTGGCTCTGGCATCAGTATTCTGAGAAGGGCAGGGACAGACAGACCGATGAAGAGTGTACCTACAGTGTGGCGTGCCTGATCATGGTTGTAAAGATGTTGATTGTCCGCAAGGAGGATCTCAAGCCGGCAGCACCGATCGCTTCCCATGAGAAGGTGATCATTACCAAGACCGGTAAGGTGATCAAGCTCTCTGATGAGACGAATGACAAGCCGGTGAACAGTATGAACAATGGCCCGACTGTCATTGAGTGCATTAATGAGATCAATCACTATCTGAAGGATCAGAGTGAGATGAACGTGAAGTATGTCAAGGACTATATTGAGGACTGGGTTAGCCTTTTGATGAACAACAAGTTCGATAAGGATTCCTTGTTGTCATTGTATGACGCGGAAGAGGTTCATGTGAAAACTTTGCAGTTGATTAAAAAGCTGAATTATGATATGATTTCGTTATAATTGGCAAATTTAGTAATTCTGTTTCGTCAAATCTTATTCAATAATAATTGTCGTGCATCGGATCGCCTGTCAGGAAACAGGTGTATCCGATGTGACGGCTTGCCTTGTGTCTTTAGGGATAGTAGCTGTTGGAAGGATGCCTGCGAAGGGTATCCGGGTAATTGATCTGTGAATGAAGGGATAGGGTTATGGTTGTCAGGAATTATATAAGGAGAGGATTATTATGAATAGGAATAATGGGTTTTCACTTGTAGAGTTGATTATTGTGATTGCGATCATGGCAATTCTGGCTTCAGCTTTGGCACCCACATTGATTAAATATATCAACAAGGCCAGGCTCACAACGGATATGGATAGTGGCAGAAAGCTGGCGCATGCAATCATGACTGTAGTTACAGATGAGGATGTGTATGATGACGCGGTGGCACATCTGACGCCTTATGATGTAGATAATATGGATAACGCGGCATTTAAGGCTGCAGTTTTTGAAATCATGGATATGGATAATCTTCGTGCCCGCGCAAAGAAAGATGTGAACGGGGATTCTTTTCCTACGACTAAGTTCTATTATACGTTGGATACCGCTAGAAATAAGGTGGAGATCTACTACGGTGACGTAACCAGTGATTATATGGTATATCCGGTTGCCGGGAGCAAAATTGCAAAGTGATGGCTCTTTTCGGGGCTGATTTTGGCAAAATAAAAAAATAAAAAAATTTTAAAAAAGTTATTGACAAAAGATAACAAGCCTGCTATAATCATATTTGTTGTTAGGGAATGCGCGAGTGGCTCAGCGGTGGAGCACCTCCTTGCCAAGGAGGGGGTCGCGGGTTCGATCCCCGTCTCGCGCTCTGAATGAAA
>CAMHJT010000073.1 GCA_946185495.1 uncultured Clostridiaceae bacterium
TGCCGCCCGGAGTGGTCTGCGTTGGTTCCTCACTGCCGCCCGGAGTGGTCTGCGTTGGTTCCTGCTGCTCCGCGTTTTCTTCCGAAGCTGCATCCATGCCCGGAAGCTCCGGTTTGCCGGGCATCCTTGATGCAAGGTCGAGGAGAGAAAGCTCATCCGAGGCGGGAGGAATATCGCTTGCTGCCTCGATCCAATTCGCTGTATAAGAAAGATCTCCAAAGCTTCCGCCTCTCACGGTTACGGTATACTGAGGAACGGAACCGTTAGAGCCTGTCCATCCTGAAAAAACATATCCTTCCTTTACGGGATTATCCAATGTAAAGGATTCCGTCAAAGCATTGTAAGTGTCTGGATTTTGAGGATCTGTTCCGCCGTCCAGCTCATAGTGGATGGTAAACGCCGGCACCTCGTCAGGAACCTCTGCACCCGGTGTGGTTTCCGCGTCACCTTGAACGGTAACCTGAAAGCTTACGGCAGGTATCCTTTCTTTGTAAACGATCTCTCCGTCTTCATCAATGTCGGTTACGATATTGTCATAGGGCTTGGCATAGATCGTGGTCTGCCCCGGAGTTACACCATATACATTTCCTTCTGAATCAACGGATGCAATATAGGCATCCTCACTGTAAAAATACACTGCGCCCGGATCCGCATCTACAGGAGATACCGAATAGTTTAACGCTTTTGTGTCATGCACATTCAGAGTAAGGGAATCCTCATCCGCTGATATTCCCGTGATAGCTGTATAAGATGCCGGATTTTCATATATTTCATTGATATTGGTATCCAGACATCTGAGCACACTGTCCTCCTCTTTGCACAAAGCCTCCAAAAATGCATCCGAATCATCCTTAGCGCCTTTCACATCGTTTCTCTTTAACGCTGTTATATAAGCAGAAGAATTCTCATCCACAATCTGTTCCATTTCGTTCAGGATACTGTTGAAGGTAATGGATCTGCTTCTGGCTGTATCGAAGGTTCCCGTAACGGATTCACTGAACTCTTCACTGCCTGCGTTTTTAACGTTCAGACTGTCTGTACTTCCTTTTGAGGACGCATTGGAAGAACCGCTTTCTTTTGCCTCCTGATAGATCTTATACTGGTTCGCGCTCATTTGAACAACCCTTGCCACTATATCTTCATAATGGGAATCGTGTCCGGAAAGAAGCTGGTTGAGCTGTTTTATTTTTTGTATGTCCACATTGTTTTCAATGCCGATGACCGGGCTTTGCAATAATCTGGATTCCTCGGAAGTGATATAATAATCCATCACATACCGGTACGCATAGGGCAGAGTATAATTTAGTGCGTCCCCGGCCCTTTCACAGGTTCGGTCCATATAATCTGACCACTTGGGCAGGGTAGGCCCAAATTCCTTAAACCACAGATCCCAGTTGTCGTAGTCATAACCCCGTATCGAATTTTCAGCGGCTATTTTTTCGCTTAAATCGTTCAGCTCGTGGAAATTGTTGATATAGGAGGGCAATTCTCCCTGCAGACGGGATACATGCTTTTTATAGCGCCGGATGTACTCCTTTACCTGGGTGGCGTAGTTCTGACGTTTCACCAGAAATGTATGCCATCCGGTTCCGGGTTCCTCTTTTTCCTTTTCAAGAATGTCCTCTACCAGTTCTTTTTGCAGAACCGGATTGTAACCGAGCGTATATCCGTCGCCTGTACGGGTCATGCCCTGTTCTTTTATAAAATCCGGGTAATTTTCGATCATGGAAGCAAGGTCCTTCTGACCGGTTTCCAGCAGGTCCTTCTGGTTCAGGATGCGGTTCATGGCGCGTCCGTATTCCTGGGCGTTTTTCTGCTGCTCATCGCAATAGTTTTGATAGTTTCCCTTGAAGTCTTCAAGTGCCTTTTCTATATTCTCGATGCGCAGCTCGTTTTTGTTGATGGTCCGTTCATTCCCCTCGGGAGTATTTTCCAGAGATTTCAGTGCATTCATTCCATTTGTTCTTGCCTCATTTACCTTGGCGGCTCTCTCGCTGTCCAGTGAGTCAAGTGTGCTGAAATCATCATATTTATAAAAAGCGTTATAATCCTTCAGGTACTCCTCCCAGATCACAGAGTAATGGGTCAGCTTGACCTCGAGCTGGGAAAGCGCCGAAGCAAGGGCTGCATTTTGCGAAACCAGCTCGGATTTTGAGCGTTCTATGTATTTTAGGTATTTGTTGTACTTTTCTTTGGTCATCACTCCTCTCATGGGCGGAGCTGTGCCATACCATGTCATTGCATAGATATCTGAACTGAGCTGTTTATCTTCATCGTCCTCCGGATCCAGATCACTGCAGGGATCCCATTGGGGAATGGAGCTGTAGATACTTTTTTTGTCTGCCTCAATATTCTGTACAAAGCTCTCTGCAGCGGCGGTAAATGCGTCAGCCTCTGAGAAGATTTTCGCTTTTAACTGTTCGTAGTCATAGAGATAGTCATCTTTTGTCTCCGTAGCGTAAGTCACATATTTGCTGATATCGGGATCTTTCGCTGTCGTACGATTTGTTTCTGAGTAAACCTCTATTCTTTTTTGTTCTTTTGCATATACCTGCTCCGATTTTTCCTTTTCATCCTGTTCGATCAGAGTCAGCCAGACATCTGCTCCTTCTTCGAGCTCTGCTTTCATGCTTTCAATGGCAGACAATGTGTTGCGCACCATCTCTTCTTCCACCTCGATGGTGTCGCCATACATTTCGATCAGTTTGCCTGCAGATAGCTCTACATTTCCTCCGCTTTTATAGGTATCATACATATTCATGTACATATCCTTGACACGCACCATATTGTCCCAGATGATCCCGACCGTATCATTTACAGCGCCCTGATATTTACCGAAGGCAGTCACACAGCCGGTGAGGGTTCCGTAAGAAGGAGTGATCATGGGAATGGCGGCATTGCTCATGATCAGGGAGATCAGCTCACTGGATATTCCCTTCACTGCCACTTGTGTCTGCATGACCTTTGCCTTTTTCAGATCTGCGTATCCGTCACGGGCCACCCCGGTAAGCACACATATATAGTCGTATTCTGCCTTTGCGAATCTGGCATCCGGATGGTCTGAGGAGAGCAGTTTTTGGACGTTCTCGCTGTAATTTGTCTTCCCCCTGTATTGAGAGGCCCATGTGTCGAAATTGTCAGTGGACAGTTTCTCCTCAAGATCCGCGAAATTCTTGTTGGCGATATTGGACGCCACCTTTTTCCAGACTCTGTGCCATCCGTCATCCTGATTGACAAAATCTGTCATTTCCTTGGAACCCTTCGCTCCGAACTGGAGCATCCTGGCTTCAGGCGCAAAGGCAAATGTGTGGGTGACATCTCTTTTTTCTGTTGCGGAACCCAGTGAGCGCCAGCACAGAAGGGACAGGGAGGGGGATACCTGATCGGATCGGATGAGTTCTCCGCCGACATTGAACACCACATAATACCCGCTGATACAGTTTGACGAGGTTGCATAGATGCTGACATCGCCATCTAATTCATATCTGCCGTCTACCTTTCTGACTGCGGCTTCTGTCGTAAGGGTTCTGCCCGGTGAAAATGGAATGCCGGTAACTGCAAGCAACACGGAGCATAACAGTGCGGCAAGTCTTTTTGATTTTTTTATCATAACGTGGCCTCCTTTAATCTCTGGTATCGTGCACCGTTAAGGGAATATTACATGGCTTAACACTTTCTTAACGATACCCGGTACCAATCATCCTCAGTCCTTCAATACTCCCTTTATCTCACCCAATATTTGATCATACTCATCAACGTTCCAGCCCTTAGCCGATCCATCAATGAGACTTCCATGCTTTGAATTTATGTTGAGATCACAACTATACGAATACTGAAAATGATTCTGTTTCAATTCCTCTATCCATTGAGTCATCAGCCTTGCTGCTTCTTCCTCTGTTTCCTTGGTTATTTCAATCGTTAGAAAAGCCAAAGAGGTGCTCTGTTCCAGGTAATCATCCAGCTGATCCATGGAATCCCACACATCCTCCGAGCAAAAAAATTTATAATACTTTTCCTTCACTTCTATCTCCGGATATTGCTCACAGATTTCATCAAGCCTTCTTTCAATTTCATCCTCATAGATCGTCTTTGGATAATCATCATAAACCTTCCTTTTATCCTTGGAAATCTTCGCATAAAACGTCTTCCCGCTTTCGACATCCACTACATCCCCGCCATAGCGGATTTCGTCCATCCATGTCATGCGATCTAACTCCGTAAGTACGCCAACTTGAAATTCTTTGTGATATTTCTTAGACAGCAGTTTCTGCATTACCTCCTCATAACTGGCATTCCTCCTCCATATTGACCAGCTCCCTGATCCGCATCCCGCTAAAAGCATCAGAATCCCACCGACTGCCAAAATCCTTCCTGCTGATGACCATTTCAATGATCCCACACTCCTTTTTACTACTCTGATCTTTTTCTCAATGACTTGCCTTAACATATTAGATCTCTGGTACCGTGTATCGTTAATTAAATACCAGCATTTTCACTCCAATTGCCGCATGATCTTTCCTATGCTGTCATGGAATACAAGATCCGCCTTTCCCTCCAGCTTCGTCTTTCCCTTATTGATGATCACCAGATATTTTCCGTGGTACATATGGGCAAGCTGCGCCGCCGATCCCACCTCCAAAGAAGTGCCGCCTATGATCAGTAAGTCGGCATATCGGATGGCGGCAACCGCGGCCTCATACGCCCTCTGGGGCAGCAGCTCCCCGTAAAGCGTCACATCCGGCCGCACCATCTTCCCGCACACCGGGCAGCGCGGGATTTCCTCCCGGTTCTCAAATATGAAATCCGGTCCGTACTCCCTGCGGCAGCCCACGCAGTAAGACCGCAGCGCGCTTCCGTGGATCTCCCACACCTTCCTGCTTCCGGATTTCTGGTGCAGGCCGTCAATGTTCTGCGTCACCACCCCGTCGAGCCTGCCGCTTTCCTCCATCTGCGCAAGCTTCCCATGGGCGTCATTGGGCTCTATCTTCCGGCAGTCCAGATTCTGACGGAAATAATCAAAAAATACAGCCGGCTTTTTCTCCAGGCAGTCACAGCTTAACAGGTATTCCGGCTTGTAACCGCCAAAACGCCTGTCCTTTCTGTGATACAGGCCATCCTTACTCCGGAAATCCGGAATCCCGCTTTCGGTGGAGACGCCGGCCCCGCCGAGAAATACGATGTGCGCTGATTCCGAAACGATCTCGTTAAACACGTCCATTTTCTGATCTTCAGGCAGGGAATGAAAATATTTTGCCTTTTCTTTTTCTGATATAAAATCTGGTATCATACTGCGTCCTCCCTCTGTAAAAAATAAGCGATCATCACGCTGCTGACAGGAATGATCAGAAGGCATCCGGCCCCGCCGATCAACAGCCCTGCCACCTCCTGGTACAGCGCCTTGGAATTGAGGACAGCGGCCAGGGAATCCTCGTTTTTCATAAAGAGCACCGCCAGCATGACGCTCTCCCCCAATCCGACAAAAAACAGGGTATTGACCGTCGTGCCGAGAATGTCCCTGCCAACCGCAAGGCCGGACTGCACAAGCTGCTCTTTCGTCAGGGCAGGCTGATTCACATGCACCTCGTTGACAGCGGTGGTGACCGCCACGGAGGTATCCATGACAGCCCCCAGAAGCCCCAGCACCACAGCCGAGAGGGAAACCGCAGACATGGAAACCGACAGATTCGGGGATAAATACATGCTGATCTCCTCGTACTGCTCTATCTCATTATATCCGCTCATTCCCGCACGCCACAGCATGGGGCCGGCCGCCGCCATGACAACCAGCGCCACGATCAGCACGGAAAACGCGGCGGCGTGCATTTTGGCGTTGACGCCGTTTTGGGAATACAGCACGATTCCCGTAAAGAGCGCGCAGGATAGCAGCGTCGTCACCACCGGAGGCAGTCCCCACGCCATCAGGTAAATATCAGCCAGAAAGACCAGCGCGGTCCGAAGCAGCGCCCAGAAGGAGTCCACCCCGCGGTTCCCGCCCACCAGCACCATGAGTACAAACAAAAGAATTGTCAGCTTAAGGATCATTTCCCGTCTCCTCCCTTACGCACGGCGCGCTGTTCCGGCGCGTTTTTCTCTGTCTGTGCAGGCTTTCCGCCCCGCAGCCCGGACAAGAGCCACACCGAAAAAAATCCGGACACCGGGATTGCCAGCACGATCCCGATGGCTCCCATCAGAAACCGGATGATGTCAAAAATACATTGGAACTGGATCATATGATAGAGCGTATAGCCGTTCTTCAGCTTGACCACGACGATCGGGATCGAGCTGCTCAGATAAGAAAAAAACAGCACATTGATCATGGTTCCCATGATATCATAGCCCATTTCGCGGATAGAGCCGACCAGCGCTTTTCCCGTCACCTGCGGATTTTGCTTAAGGATCTCCGCCACGCCTGCAGCAATGCTGATACACACATCCATGACGGCTCCCAGACTTCCCATCACAACGCCCACAAAAAACAGGTCGGACAGGTCGTTGGGGCTTACCACATAGTCCATCATCTCGTATGGCAGGCGGTCGCTGGTATGCAGCGCCAGCTGATAGATCCCGTAGCTAAGCGCCACCGTCACCATGGAGGCCAGCACCGCCGCCGCGGTCTTTTTGTGGAAGCCTGCAGCAAACAACAGCGTCAGCGCGCCAAATACCAGCATCAGCGCCACCGCGATCGCCATGGGCGCCCTTCCCTGCCCATACGCACGAAGCGCCAGCAAAAAGATCCCGATGTTGATGAGCAGGGACAAAAGGATCCGAAGCCCCATCCACCCATTTACCGCAAGCAGCAAAAACACAAAACAAAAGATCAAAAGAGCCAGGCTCCCGTCCCGTTTCCTTCCGAGAATGACGCCGCCCCCCGCCGCGTGGAGCACCACAAATATCTGGTCTCCCCGCCGGAACCGCTCGTCATTGACGCCGGAATCCGAATAGGTATTGGAGAATGTCTCCTCCTCTCCCTTCCTGTCACCATTCAGGATCCTGCCCCGCAGCTTCTGCTCATAGTAGCGCTCTTTCTCCCCCTCCGGTCCCTCCTCTTCATACGCGCAGCTGTTCTCCACAAAGGTCAGCTTTACCACGGTATCCTCATATAAAAACGCGTCCCTTGAAATGAAAATAAGGACTGCGGCAAATACGGCCAACAGCCCGATACAGCCTTTCCATGACATCTGAAGCTTCATGACACCCGTCCCTTCCTGATATGCTATCCATTATTATGATTTTCCAAAGAGCCGGCTATCATGCAATAACCTCTCACCCTTCCTCAATCGGCATCCTTCCCCAAAACCTCATTCATGCTTCCCGTCCTGTACCCGGCAAGGTCCAACGCCACATAGTCAAATCCGGCCTGCCTGCACGCCATGTCGATCCGGCTCCTGCAAGCCGGCTCCGCCAGACGGAAAATCTCATCCGGCTCCACCTCGATTCTGGCAAGCCCGCCGTGAACTCTGACGCGCACCTGGGTAAAGCCAAGCTCCCGAACCGCCTCCTCCGCCCGGCCGACCATGGCGAGCCTGCGGCTGTCGATCCGCTCCCCGTAGGCAAACCTGGACGCAAGGCACGCAAAGGAGGGCTTGTTCGCCGTAGCAAGACCAAACCGCCCGGATAGTTCACGGATCTCCCGCTTGCATAATTCAGCCTCCCTTAAGGGGCTTTCGACGCCTGCCTCCCTCACTGCCAGAAGCCCCGGCCTGTAATCCCCCTCGTCATCCAGGTTGGAGCCCTCGGCCACGCGGAAAAATCCCCTTGCCCCGGCAATGCACAGGATTCTTCCAAGCAGATCTTTTTTGCAGATATAACAGCGGTTTACAGGATTATCGCAGAACCCCTCAATGGAAAGGGGAGAGGCCTCACAGATCTCCTGCGGGATGTCATGGATGTTACAAAACTCCACGGCCTCCGCAAGTTCCCGCTCCGGAAACAGCTCCGATCTCACAGTCACCGCCAGCACGCATTCCGGTCCCAGCACCTGCCTCGCCGCATATAGCAGAAGGGCGGAATCCGCCCCTCCTGAAAATGCCACCGCAAGTTTTTCATAGGATATCAGCAGTTTTGCCAATTCCTGATATTTTTTCTCCGTCTCCGACATCTGATCCCCTTTCCCGCCTTGTCGCGGCGGTCTTTCCTGCCCGCCTCAGCCTGAGGCCTTATACATACTTCTACCGCTCCGGATGGATGCGGCTGCTGTCCACTGCCTTCCGGCTCGTCGAATAGCGCGTCCATGGCACCGGTCGGCATTCCTTAAGATACACAGCAGCTGATATCGCCTACCGGCTCTGCGGTGTCCATGATCTCCTCAAATCCGTTGACAAGCTCCCGGAAAGCCTCCATGTCTATGATAAGCCTTTCCCGGCTCTGCTCCGTCACAGGCTCCTCGCGCAGATCCTCCACAATCTCCGACACCGCCTCGAAAAGGGGCGTCAGGCCCAGCGTGGCTGTCACCCCCTTCAGGTCATGCGCGACGCGAAAGGCTGCCTGGAACTGCATCTCATCCACATTCCTGCACAGCTGCTCCCACTCCCTTCTCCGATAAAATCCGGAGAGCACCTTCAGATAGAACTCCTCATCATCCACCATGCGGTGCACAGCCTCCTCCGGCTGCGCCCCCCAACGCTTCAGATTTGCCATAACCTGGTTCAAATATGCCTCCTCCTTTAATTTGAACAACTCCCTTACTTTTGGAACTCATCGGCCAGAATATGGAACAACAGCCCGGAATCGATGGGCTTGGAAACACAGTAGTCGATCCCCGCCTTCTGGCATCGTTCCTTTGCGCTATCCGTCACATCCGCCGTCAGCGCGATGATCGGCACCTTCTCGGCATCCGGCGCGGACAGCTTCCGGATCATCCTCGCGGCCTCATCCCCGTTCCGGATCGGCATCATCAGATCCATCAGGACCGCCTGATAGTGATACGGCCTGTGGGACGCGAACAGATCCACTGCCTCCTGGCCGTCGCAGGCCAGCTCCACATGGATTCCCTTTGTTCCGAGGATCTTGATGATCACCTCCGCGTTCATAAGATTATCCTCTGCCAACAGCACATTCTTGCCATAGAGCACCTGATCCTCGTAGGTCTGTGTACAGTGTGTCTGCAGCGCGATCTGTTCCTCGGTCGCAAGATTGTAGGAAATGGTCACGACAAACTCTGTACCCTTCCCCGCCTCGCTGGAGCAGGTGATGGTTCCTCCCATCAGCTCCACGAGCTGCTTGCAGATATACAGGCCAAGCCCTGTCCCCTGCTGGTGGTCTCCCCCTGTAAGATCCTGTTCAAAGGGCAGGAACATTTTCTGCTGAAAGCTCTCACTGATGCCGATGCCCGTATCCTTCACGATATACGTATGCTCCGCCTTGCCGTTATGGTACGCCATCCTTGTCTCCAGCGTGATCTTGCCTCCCTTGGGCGTATACTTCACGCTGTTGGACAGCAGGTTCATCAGGATCCTCTCCACATGCGGCATATCCATCAGCACATATCTGTTGGAGGATCCATGGATCTGCCTGTCAAAATGCAGTCCCGCTAGCCGGATCTGCTCCATCGCGATGGTATAGACAGAATTCAGGACATCCTCCTCCTTGACCGCTGTGCTGACGATCACAGTCTTACCCGCATTGATCTTACTGGTTTCCAAGATTTCCTCAATCAGCCCGAGCAGGTATTTGCTGGACATCTGGATCTTCTCCAGGCTGTCCCTCACGGAATCCGGCAGGTTATTATCCTCCAGGCAGATGGAGGTAAGGCCGGAGATCGCGGTCATCGGCGTGCGCATGTCATGGGACATATGGGACAGGAAGGTCTCCTTCTCCTGGTTGGATTTCACGGCCATCCGCAGTGCCTTTGCCATCTCCTCAATCTGATCCTGATCCTCAATCTGCTTGGTCGTATCCACAAAGGTCAGCACCAGCCCCTGCAGCATGCTCTCGCCTGCCATCCTGTCCTCCTCCGGCGCATGGGGTGAGACGTCATGCGCCCTGTAGGGAGCAATGCGGATCAGGTAGGTCTTACCCGTCACAGAAGCGCAGTTCTGCTCAATCGGCTCCATCGTCTCTAAGACCTGCCGACACTGCTTCATCAGATCCACCGTCACGAAGTTATAGGTAATGTAACGGAAGGGCCGTCCGATATCCTGATCCTCCACATTAAATTCTGACGCGATATACTCCGTAAACTTGTGAATATTCAGATCCTTGTCCACCATCAAGATACCGATCAAAGTGGTAGACAGGAAATTGGCCATATCGTCATTGACTCCCGCCAGCTCATTTACCTTCTGCTGATACTCGGAATTCACCGTGTAAAGCTCCTCGTTGACAGACTGCAGCTCCTCATTGGAGGACTGCAGCTCCTCATTGGCGGTGAGAAGTTCCTCATTGGCTGCCTGCAGCTCCGCGTTCACGGACTCTAACTCCGTCACGGTCTGGCGCAGATCCGCCTTCGTCGCCTTGAGCTCATGCTCCAGATCTGAGATCCTTCGGGAGGCAGCGGTATCGATCTGGTAATCCTGCATATCTCCCTCGATCTCCCTGCTGCCGCGCAAAAACGCGATCGCAGTATATTGTGTCCGCATGCCGTGCCGATCGAGGATCGGCTGCGCAACCACCGTAATATACTCCGGCTTTTCTTCCAACTGCACAGGCACGCTGTTATAGAGAACCCTGCCGTCTTTCTCCCTGGAATCCCTAAGGATCGTGGACACCGCGATCTTTAAGTCACTTCGCAGCAGCATGAAAATATCAAAGGTCGCCGCTCCTGCCGGAATCGACAGGAAAAGCGTACAGTCCCCGTAGGAGCGCACCATCTCATTTTTTTCATTAACGAGCACACAGGCCGGCATCATAGCTTCCAGGACAGAGGTATCCAGCTCATTGCTCTTGTACTGTATCTCCGAATCGTCCTCCAGCCGCTGGATCTGCACCGGCTCCAGGGAGTTTTCCACCGTCGGCATAGAAAAACCAAACCGCTCGTGGACGGGGGCTTTTCCTGCCAGATTGTGTGAAAAGATCTTCTCATTGGCACACTCGGAGCGGAACACGTCGTCATAGTCGATCACGGATTCTGATTTGCCCAGGAACAGATACCCGCCATTGTTAAGCGCCATGTGAAAAATGGCAAACAGGTTGCGCTGCAGCACCGTCTGGAAATAGATCAGCACATTCCGGCAGCTGATCAGATCCAGCCTGCCGAAGGGCGGATCCTGGAAAATATTGTGCTGGGCGAAAATGATCATCTTCCGGATATCCTGATGGATCCCGTACCGGTTGCCCTTTCTGACAAAATATTTGGACAGCCTGGTCACAGAGACATCTTCAATGATATTATCACCGTAAACGCCCCGCACCGCCGTAGTGATGGAATCGGAATCCAGATCCGTCGCAAAGATCTTGACATCCCTCTGGATACCCAGCTCCTCCATCGCCTCGGCAAACAGAATGGCGATGGAATACGCCTCCTCACCGGTCGAACAGCCTGCTACCCAGACACGGATCTGCTTGTCCCTGCCGGCGTCCCGGATCAGGTGCTTGATCACGGTCTCTTTCAGGACATTGAAAAAGCTGGCGTCCCGGAAGAAGCTGGTAACGCCGATCAGCACCTCCTTGGCCAGGATCTTCGCCTCCTCCGGATTGTTCGTCAGATAGGTGACATACTCCTGCAGGTTACGGCTGTGCGTCACCACCAGCCTGCGCTCGATCCGGCGCATGATCGTGGTCTGCTTATAAAACGCGTAATTGATATTCGTCACATTCTTGAGAATGGAGAAGACCTGACTCATCAGATCCTGGTCTGACAGCAGGAAATGCGCGTTGGAGTCCATCATGGACACCGCAATATGGCTCATCTCCTTCGCGATGGAGTCCGGCTTCTGGATCATATCCACAAAGCCCGTAGAAATGGCGTTGCGCGGCATCCCGTCAAACTTGGCCGACTCCGGCGTCTGCACAATGATCACGCCATTCTGCTCCTTGACCGAACGGATTCCATTCGTGCCATCCGATCCGGTTCCGGACAGGATCACCGCCACCGAACGGTTCTCATATGCCGCCGCCAGCGACCGGAAGAAAATATCGATCGGGTGATTGATCAGATTCACATCATACTCCCGCAAATAAAGGACATCTGCCTCGATTTCCACATTATATCTGGGCGGGATCATATAGACATGGTTCCTTTCCACTGTCATGCCATCCTGAATCTCCACCACCGGCATTGCGCTGTACTTTCCCAGAATATCTGTCAGCATGCTCTTGTGATCCGGCGCAAGATGCTGAATGATCACAAACGCCATACCGGTATCAGACGGCAGAAACGTCAAAAACTGCTGCAGCGCCTCCAGACCTCCTGCCGACGCGCCAATTCCCACAACACAATTGGGACGTAAATTATCCGTTGAAAACATAGTATTTCCTTTCCACTGGTGTGCCTCCCCCTGGTCCTTCCAACCTTCTCCCCGGCAGCTATCGCAGCCATCAGCCCATCCGGGACACACATCAGCTCATTCCTCTCAATTGCCAGTCATTCGTGCGAAAACCGTGATGAAATGACCTGGCAATTATTGTCAGTCTATTTCTTCATTTTATCTTTTTTCAGACAAAAATGCAAGAGTAACATCGATTTTCAGTATAGGAGGTTCGTTTTTGTCTTTTTTCTAATATTGGGATGTTTTTTCAGAAAAATCATTGTACCGGACGGCTTCCAGAGGATCGTTCATTTACACTTTGGGCACACCGGACGGCTTCCGACGGATCGTTCATTTACACTCCGGGCACGCTTGCGCTTCGTTGCTCACGCAGCGGTACTAGGTTCGCTTCCTTCGTCAGCTCACC